>DAOWML010000003.1 GCA_030643125.1 Bacteroidales bacterium | reverse complement strand
CGATATAAATAGGATAATTGTTGTGCTGTCACAGAGCATGAATTTTCTATACCTGCCCTCTTTACTGGTATTATTTATTAATTTATTTATATCCCTTTTTGGCTTTATCAAATTACTTATTTAACTATATTTGTTAAACTATGAGAACCTTAACACTTTTTATATTAATTCTGTTATTTTTTAGCCATAGTTTTGGGCAAAATACTTCTAAACCAAACTCAACTACGCGTCCTAAAGTTGGCTTGGTATTAAGTGGCGGAGGTGCAAAAGGTTATGCTTATATTGGCTTATTGAAAGTTCTTCATGAAATAAATATGCCTATTGATTACATTGGAGGATCAAGCATAGGATCTATTATGGGCGGATTATATGCTATTGGTTATCATCCTGATAGTATAGAAAAGATAATTAGGGATGAAGATTGGGATATGATAATATCGAATAAATTAGATAGAAAATATGTAGCATACGAGGAAAAACTCTTTGGTGAGAAATATCTTTTTTCATTGCCAATTGAAAATAACAAAGTTAGCATAGGCAATTCATTATTAGGTAGTTTAAATGTTGATTTGATGCTTAACCGGTTTTTCTCACCGGTATACCATATTAAAGATTTTAACAAACTAAACACACCCTTTTTATGTATTGGAACTGATTTAATTACAGGTGAGGGAATTGTTTTAAATAAAGGAAACTTACCAAGAGCAATAGGGGCTTCCATGTCTATTCCCGGATATTTTCCACCAACAAATTATCAAGGACATTACTTGATTGATGGAGGTGTTGTAAATAATTATCCAGCCGAACAGGTGAAAGCATTGGGAGCCGATATTATTATTGGCGGTGATGTTCAATCAAAACTAATAACTGATGTTGAAGATCTTGATAATATAATTAAGATAATGGACCATGTTATTGGATACCAAAGAATTGAGGCAAATAAAAAAGGACTGGAATTAACCGATTATCATATCCATTTTGAGATGGATTATAGTATGATGGATTTTACAGAGTTTGATTCTATAATTGCCTTGGGCGAACGTGTAGCTATGCAATATTATGATGAACTCAAATCTCTTGCCGATTCTTTAAATGCAATTGAATACTCACCTCCCCAAAAGTTAACCACTACTTCATTGGATACAATTCTAATTAACAATGTCCAACTTGTAGGAGATGAGTCACTTAAAGGGAAATTGGTAAGAGGTTTCTTTAAAGAAGAACAAAACACTATTATGGCATTGTCCGATATTGAAGAATCGATGAAATACCTTTCGGGAACCAAAAGCTTTAACGATTTAAATTATGAATTGGAAAAGAATGAAGAAGAAACAAATTTAAAAGTTTATTTTAAAAAAGCCGGTCAGGGATCTGTTAGTGCCGGAATGTACTATGACGATAACTATAAAGGAATTTTATTGGCCAACTTTACCCTGAGAAATATATGGAATACCCGTGCAAAATTTTTTACTGATATTTTTTTGGGACAGAGTCCACGTTTAAAATCTATGCTTATTTTAAATAATGGTTTTAAGCCCGGCTTTGGAGTTGAATTAGACTTTTATAGTTTTGATTTTTCATCTTATGATAATGGCGAGAAAAGTAATAATTGGCAGTTTGATAATTTTAGTGCCTCAATTTTTACACCCATAGTTTTGGAAAACAAAACTTTATTTAAATTAGGTATTAAGTATGATTATTTTAAATATGATCAAGATGTAGAAATTGATACTACCAAAAAAACTGCCGGCAAGTTCATTGAATATGGTGAAGCTTTTTTATCACTTGATATTGACAATCGTGACAAACACTATTTTTCAACTCAAGGTATTCGTTTTGAGCTAAAAGCCAAATATGTTTCTCCCTTAAAAGATATGTTTACCATTAACGGTTCAAATAATTACTATTTTTATTTTAAATTAAATTATAATAAGAAGATATCAAATAGAATTGTATTTAAACCAAGTACTTTTGCCGGCTATTCAATTGAAGATAAAGAAAAAATGCCTAAGCAATTGTTTGGCTTAGGAGGGCAAAGCAAAGCTAATTATATAGACGGATTTGTTCCTTTTACGGGTTTAAGATTTATTGAAGAATTTGGATTATATTCCGGTGTGGTACGTACTCATTTTCAATATAATTTCTTACCCAATTTTTATGTAACCGCTATGGGCGATATGGGAATTGCAGAAAATGAACTTAAGAATATAAATATTGATTATTTATTTTATGGATATGGCTTGAAACTCAGTTATGACAGCTTTATTGGTCCCATTGAATTCTCAGTTATGGGTTCTAGCATGGTGAGAAATGCTATTTACTTTCTTTCTATTGGGTATCCATTATAGATTTATTACAAATACGAATCAAGCGTTGAATTCCATTAGGGCTTAATTGAGAATAAACCAAGCCTCTCCAACATGGATTTAATTATTGATACAATATAATTTATGGTATATGCATAAATTTATGCGCTTGCAGTGAAACGTTCCATTTTGGATAGGTCTTTACATAATCGACAATTACGGGAATATTTTGTTCGTATCTGCTCCATTCTGATTGTAAATACAACTTGCAGTTGCTTTTTACTTTCTTTGCAGCTTCTTCTGCCCAATGATAATCTTCATCTTCATAAATTATAATCTTTAATTCATCTGCCAGCTCATAGAATTCTTCAACTGGCGGACTTTGGCGTTTTGGAGATAAACAAATCCAGTCCCAGGTTCCGGTCAAAGGTTTTGCTCCCGAAGTTTCAATAAAAGTTTGTATGTTATGTACTTTTAATTTATCAGTTAAAGGTTTCAGGTTAAATAAACTTGGTTCTCCTCCAGTTACTACAACAGCATTTGCTGCTGTTTTTAAAGCATTTGCCACGATGGTATCAACAGAAACTAAAGGATGCAATGCCGGATTCCACGACATTTTCGAATCACACCAACGACAACCTATATCACAACCTCCAATTCGAATAAAATATGCTGCTTTACCCGTGTGGTAACCTTCGCCCTGTAATGTATAAAACTCTTCTACTAAAGGTAGTTCTAATCCTTTTTGTGCTATGGCTTCATCAAAATTTTTCATTCCTTCTTATTTTATCGCTGCAAAGGTAAAGGATTATTTTATTTTTTGATTAAAAAACCTTACCACGGCCTGTGGATTTAATGGCAACTATAAATAGTTGAATTTAACTTTAGAATTTTGTATATTTATAAATTATTGTTTTAATAAAAACTTATAGCCATGAAAAAATATTGTGTTTTATTATTAGCTTGTTTTTTAGGGTTTTATGTTTCCGGCCAAAGTATATCTTCTTATGTAGTTGCATCGGCTGGTGAATCTGTTGAAGCTGGTGGTTTAAATGTTAGTTGGACATTAGGAGAATTAGCAATTGAAACATTAGAAGATAATGATAATACTCTTATTTTGACTCAGGGGTTTCAACAAGGTTATTTTGAAATAACTTCAATTGGCGAACCATTATCAAATAATTTTATTTTAAAAGTTTATCCAAATCCTGCGAGTGAATTTGTTTGGGTGGCTTTAGAGTCCGAAGAAATTAAGGATGCCATAGTTGAGTTATATAATATGGAAGGAAAACTTGTTTATAATAGTAAATTAAATGTTGTTGAGGGACCAAATAAGATTGACTTAAATAGCCTGAGTTCTTCACAATATATTCTTAGAATATCAGATGCTACCGGAAATGTGTTGCAAACATTTAAATTAATAAAACGTTAATAAATAAAATCTATATTTTTTGCCTAAAAGCCCTTTATTGTTATTTTTGCTATTAGTTAAAGTATTAACTTGGTAGCAACAATTTGAAAGGACTTAAAAAATATCACAAAAACTTTATTAAGGAATTGACTTAATAAAGTTTTTTTATTTTAGCAAAATGATAACATTTGATTTAATAGTAGTTTTAATTGTAATTTTGTTTATTCTTATCTCCTTATACAAGGAATTAATAGGAGCTACCTTTACATTTGTTATTGCTGCTGTAACATTAGGTTTTTTTGGAATTTTAACTCCCCGTGAAATTTTAAGCGGTTTTGCTAATGAGCAAATTGCAGTTATTATTCTCTTACTATTGTTAGGTGATATTATAAGACAAACAGCTTTGGTTGAAATTTTATTTGATAGAATTTTCAAATCAGCTAAAAGTTATCGTGGGTTTTTAAGTCGAATGACGTTGATTATTGCCGGATTTTCTGCCTTTTTAAATAATACACCTTTAGTGGCAGTTATGATGCCTTATGTTAATAGTTGGTGTAAGCGTAACAATATATCACCATCAAAATTTTTAATGCCCTTATCTTATGCTGCTATACTAGGTGGTTGTGCAACATTAATTGGTACTTCTACTAATCTAATAGTCAATGGTCTGGTAGTAGATCAGACTATTATTCCCGGATTAGAATCGCTAAATATATTTGATTTTGCTTATGTTGGTGTACCAATGATTTTTATTGGATTCATATACCTATTATTTTTTGGAGAGAAACTTTTACCAAAAAAAGAAGATGTTTTAAATGAATTTACTGAACATACACGCGAATATTTAGTAGAAGCGGAAATTCGCAAAAATTCTCAACTAATAGGCAAAACAATTGAAGAGGCTGAACTTAGAAATTTAAAAGGTCTGTTTCTGGTAGAAATTATTAGAAAATCATTTAAAATATCATCTGTAAAGCCAAATGTTATTTTACAACAGGATGATTTATTAATATTTGCAGGAGATACCGAAACTATTGTAGAAATGATTAATTCCGATTTGGGATTGAGATTACCTTCAGTTGGAATGTTGTATAAGAAAAAACAAACAGAGGTTGTTGAAATTGTTATTTCTCACAACTCAGCAATGATTAATAAAACAGTTAAAGAGATAAGATTCAGGGCCGAATTTGATGCTGCGGTTATAGCTGTTCATCGGAATGGGGAAAAAATTTCCGGTAAAATAGGGGAAATTATAATTAAGCCGGGTGACGTATTATTATTATTTACAGGAGCTGATTTTGTAAGCCGGTCAAATCATACACAGGATTTTTATTTCATTTCGAAAGTAAAAGATTTTAAAAAACTTGAACCATATAAAAAATGGACGCTTTTAGCCGGGCCTGTTCTTATTATTTTATTAGCTGCCTTAAAAATAGTATCTTTATTTATGGGTTTAATAGTTCTTATAATGATTATTCTTGCAATGAAAATAACTAACCCCAAAGAACTTCATAAAGCCGTTGATTATAATTTAGCACTGATAATTGTTTTGTCCCTTGCACTTGGAACGGCAATGATAAAATCAGGTGCTGCAGAGCTTATTGCTGATTTGGTTATCACTGTATTTTTGCCTTTAGGTAAAGTCGGGCTTTTATTTGGTATATATTTTATTACTGCTATTTTAGCTGCATATATAACGAATAAGGCGGCGGTTGCTATTATATTCCCAATCTCGTTAACAATGGCGGTGAATCTTGATTTACCTCCTATGCCATTTATTCTTGTTGTTTCTTTTGCTGCTGCTGCTAATTTTATGACCCCAATTGGTTATCAAACTAACTTAATGGTATATGGCCCGGGGGGTTACTCTTTTAAAGATTTTTTTAGGGTTGGATTTCCTTTAACAATTATTTATATGATTGTTACTGTTACAATATTAAGCCTAATGTATTTTGTTTAAGTAATTGATTCTATTGATAAAAGCTAATAAATTATTATGAATACAAATATAACAATTGCAATTAATGCTGCTTTATCAGCAGGTAAAGAAATTTTAAATGTTTATAATACAGATGATTTTGAAATTAAACTGAAATCAGATGATTCTCCTTTAACTCTTGCAGATCAAAAAGCGCATAAAATAATTGTAGAACATTTATCGAAAACAAATATTCCAATATTAAGCGAAGAAGGTAAAAATATTCCATACAAGGAAAGATCAAACTGGGATCTTTATTGGCTTGTTGACCCACTGGATGGAACAAAGGAATTTATTAAACGGAATGATGAGTTTACGGTCAATATTGCTCTAATAAAAAAAGATACTCCGGTATTAGGCGTTATTTATGTTCCTGTTACAAAAGATCTGTATTTTAGTGAAAAAGGAATAGGTGCTTATAAAGCTATAAATGTAGATTTTAATTCAAATGTTTCTGATATAAATTCAATAATTCAGATAAGCTTTAAATTACCATTATTGTTGGAAACTGATAATTTTACGGTTGTTGGAAGCCGTTCTCATATGAATGAAGAAACGGAGAAATTCATATCAAAACTCAAGGATATTTATGGCAATATTGATTTTATATCAAAAGGAAGTTCATTAAAAATTTGCATGGTGGCTGAGGGTATAGCAAATATATATCCACGTTTTGCCCCAACAATGGAATGGGATACTGCAGCAGGGCATGCAATTGCTTTGGGAGCCGGGTGCAAAGTAACCCAGGCTGACGAGAAAACGCCATTAATATATAATAAAACAGATTTATTAAATCCCTGGTTTATTGTAAAAAGATAATATTTAGGATTTATAGGAGATTTTTTAGTTTGTCGTTAATTTTTTATTTGAATAATTCAGTTATATTCAACAGATGAGCAGTAAAAAATATGATAACAAGCATTAATACCCAACGAACAAAGTTGCTCCCACGGGTGATGGCTAATTTTGAACCGACTATTCCACCAAAAATATTTCCAATGGCAGCAATCAGTCCTATTCCATAATGTACCTGGTCATTCATCATAAACACAGCAAGCGCAAAAGGGCTGTACAGGAATACGATCATAACTTTAATGGCATTGGCTTTTACTAAATCGTACCCGGCATTTAATACTAATACGGATAGCATGAAAATTCCAACTCCTATATGAATAAAACCTCCATATAAACCAATTAAGAAAAAAAGAAAAAGTTGAATTATTGTAGGCTTACTTTGAATTTTGTGAACCTGATCTTTAATCCAACGTTCAGGACGATAAAATATAAAGAACAGCATGATCAATAATACTCCGGCTAATATCTTTTCAAAAACAGCTTCGTTAATTTCCACTGCAATTTGTGCTCCAACAATAGAACCTATAACAACGGGTAATGCCAGCTTAAATCCCTTTTTCCAGTCTAGTGCTTTATGCTTTTTAAAATTTAATGTCGATGCAAGGGTTTGCATAATTACTCCAAGACGAATGGTTCCATTAGCAAAATTTACCGGTAATCCCAGCATCATGAATAAGGAATATGTTATAACAGTACCGCTTCCTGCAATTGTATTAATTACACCAACTATAAATCCTGCAAGAATAAGTATTGCAATTATTACGGGAGAATAAATATCAGCGTTTTTTAAAAAGTCTATTGATATAGTTAGTAACATTTGCTTTTAATTAGACCTGTCATTATTCACTTCGTTCATGAAGATGGACGTTTCTGCGGAGGCAGGAATCTCTAATTAAAAGATTCCGGATATCCGCTTCGCTTCTTCCGTAATGACATAATTGTTTTAATAAAAATCCTGCCTACAAGTAAGCAGACAGGATATGCAATATTAATTAAAAATATAATATTCTAATTCGATGGTATATTATTTAATACATCAATTAACAAATCCCAGAACTTAACAGTAGTTTCAATATTAATTTTTTCTTCCGGTGTGTGAGCTCCCTTAATAGTAGGGCCAAAAGAAATCATATCCAAATAAGGATATTTTTCAAGGAAAAGGCCACATTCCAAACCAGCATGTATAGCTCTAACAACAGGTTTAACTCCGAATAGTTTTTCATAAGATTTTTCAGTAATTTTCATTATATCGGAGTTTGTATTTGGTCGCCAGCCAGGATATCCATCGCCATGTTTAACTTTTGCCCCGGCTAAACGAAATACACTTTCAACCTTGCTTGCAATATTACCTTTCGCTGAATCAACAGAACTACGCTGACTTGTTGTAATAAATATCTGATTTTCTTCGATAAATTTTATTGATGCCAGGTTTGTGGAGGTTTCAACCATACCTTCGATTTCTTTACTCATTGCATATACTCCGTGAGGACAAGCGTATAAACTATTTAACAATGCAAATTGAGCATCATCATCAATGACAAAACCAGGAAGGTCGACATCTTCAATTGTTAATTCTAATTTAGGTTCAGTAATAGCTAATTCGCTTTTTACAGTGGAAGCATAATCATTAAAATATTTAACCAATTCTGCTTTTTCATCAGTATGAATTGTAATATGAGCAAAAGCTTCACGTGGAATTGCATTTCGGGCTTTTCCTCCATCAAATTCAGCGATTCTAAGATCAAATTTATCACAGCTGTTCCATAAGAATCGATTCAATATTTTAATTGAGTTTCCAAGTCCTTTATCAATTTCATCTCCTGAATGTCCTCCATTTAAACCGGTAACACGTACTTTAATTCCAACATGATTTTCAGGAACTTTTTCCTGCTCATACTCATATGTTGCAAGTGTATCAATACCACCTGCACAACCTATAAATAATTCACCTTCATCTTCCGAATCAAGATTTATAAGGATTTTGCCTTCAAAAAATCCCGGTTGTAAAGCAAATGCACCTGTTAAACCTGTTTCTTCATCAACGGTAAATAAACATTCGATAGGGCCATGTTCAATGTTAGTTGCAGTTAAAATAGCCATTTGAGCAGCAACTCCAATTCCATCATCGGCACCCAAAGTTGTACCTTTTGCTTTTACCCATTCTCCATCAATAACCGGTTGAATAGGATCTATATCAAAATTATGATTGGTTCCTTCATTGCTTTCACAAACCATATCAATATGACTTTGAAGAACAACGGTTTTGATATTTTCTTTTCCTGTGGTTGCAGGTTTTGAAATTAAAATATTACCAATTTCATCTTGTTTTGTCTTCAGATTGTTGTTTTTTCCAAAATCTAATAAGAACTGAATTATTTTCTCTTCTTTCTTAGATTGACGTGGAACCTGACAAATATCTTCGAAATAACTCCAAACTATTGTTGGGTTTAATTTTTCAAGTACTTTCATTATTTAGCAATTTATTGTTTTTATAAAATCAATTTTAAATTATTTTATGTAAACATACAAAACAATCTAAAACACGCAAAAAAAATGAAATTAATTTCAAATATTATTTTACAAAACAATTTAAAATGTCTGTACGCACTAAGATATAAATTAGTCTTAATATGATGTTTAAAAAGTTATTATCTAAAATTATCTATATCATTTTGTTTGAATAATTTTTATTCTATTTTTACGATGTCTTAATTTAAATTAAAAACCAATTCAAAAAAAAAGTTAACATGGCAAAAAGGACAATCGTTAAGATGCCCGGTGATGGTATCGGAAAAGTAGTTTTAGAAGAAACAATACGAGTTTTGGAAGCTGCTGGCTTTGAAGCCGATTATGTTGAAGGTGATATAGGATGGGAATTCTGGTGTAAAGAAGGAAACCCTCTTCCGCAACGAACTCTCGATTTACTTGAAGAACATAAAATTGGCTTATTCGGAGCAATAACCTCGAAACCAAAAGATGAAGCTGCAACTGAACTAATTCCTGAATTACAAGATAAAGGATTAGTTTATTCAAGTCCAATTGTTGGTTTACGTCAGCACTTTGGTCTGGATATATGCATGCGCCCATGTAGAACATACAAGGGAAACCCTCTTAATTTTATTCGACGAGGACCTAATGATACGATCCAAGAGCCGGAAATTGATGCTATAATATTCCGTCAAAATACTGAAGGATTATACGGAGGTGTTGAGTGGAGCAATCCTTCTGATACTGTTTATCACGCATTGATGACACATCCTAAATTTGTTAAGAATTTTGGTAAAACCCCACGCGAAGAAATTTCTGTTTCGACTCGTATCTTTACAAAAAAAGCTACTGAAAGAATTTTAAGAGCTGCATTCAATTATGCTAATGATAATGGATATAAATCTGTTACTCTTTGTGAAAAGCCAAATGTGATCAGGGAAACATCCGGTATGATGTATAAAATGGCTCAACAAATTCAAAAAGCTGATTTTCCTAAGATTGAACTTTGGAATACAAATATTGATGCACAAATGATGTGGTTGACTAAAAATCCTGAAAATTATGGTGTAATAGTTGCCGGTAATATGTTTGGCGATATTGTTTCTGATGGTTTTGCCGGATTAATTGGCGGATTGGGATTTGCATCAAGTGCACAAATGAACCCTGATTCAGGTTTAGCTGTTTTTGAACCTACTCATGGTTCTGCTCCTAAATATGCCGATTATGATACTTCAATTGTTAATCCAATTGCTATGGTTGTGTCAGCATGTGCTATGTTAGATTTTATTGGAGAAAAAGAATTAGCTGAAAAAATAGGTAAAGCAACCGCTGAAGTTATTGCTGAAGGTAAAGTTCGTACTTATGATATGATGAAAATGACTGGTCGTCCTGACGTTATTAAAAAAGGAGCTGCTTCTACTCAGCAAATGGCTGATGCTATTATTGCTAAATTAGCTTAATTAAATATTTACAGGGAGGATGCACAATAAAGTGCATCCTCTTTTTTTAACTCTAAAATTAAAATACAAATATATGAATGCAAAGGTATTAGAATTATGGCCTGAACTGGAATGGATTCAGGATGAAAATTTAAGAAAGCAAACTGCAAAAACATGGGAATTAGCTCTAGAGCGTAGTGTTTTGACAATTGAAGATCTTCAGACTATTCCTTTTACATTATTAGTTCCTGTAAAAGTAACTTTTATGGCACATAAACGTGCTGTTGTGCATATTGTCCGAGATGCAGGTAATAAATGTAACGAATTTTTTAAAGATGATTTACCTGTAAATATGGATGTGGTTATTGCAGGCGCAATTCTTGCCGATGTAGGTAAATTGTTAGAATATGTGATGGTTGATGGGGAATCTGTTCAGGGGAGTTATGGTAAGTATTTACGTCACCCGTTTTCGGGGGTTTCTATTGCCGAAGAATGTGGTGTGCCTGCCGAGGTTTGTCACATTATTGCTACACATGCAGGCGAAGGAGATATGGTGAAGCGTACAACCGAAGCTTACCTTGTGCATCATGCAGATTTTATGACATTCCTTCCTTTCAAGAGTAGATTACAAATATAAACTTTGGAAATAAAAATATAATTGAACCGCCTGATTGGCGGTTTTTTTGTATATTTAAATGTCGAACAATTAATATACAATTATGAGCTACTATCAAAAAGCAAAAGAACTATTTAAAATGATTGAAGAAGGCAAACTTTTAGATGCTTTAGATGAATATTATCACGAAAATGTAATTATAATTGCCGATGATGGAAAAGAACGAAAAGGTATTGAAAAAGCCCGGGATTATGACAAGAAATTCTTAAAAGAAATACAGGAAGTAATGGGTGGGGGAGTAAAAACTATTACATCTGATGAAAAAAGGGCTATTACAATGGTTGAATTTTGGATAAATATAAAATTTAAGAATGGCAATAAGAAAAAGCTTGAAGAAGTAGCGGTTCAATATTGGGAAGGAGATTACATTGTAAAAGAGAATTTTTATTCAAAGAAGTAATTAATTTATCAGACCTTAAGGTTTTTAAAACCTTAAGGTCTAGTAAGTAAAAGTTAAAAATATTAAATGAAACAAACATTTCTTGAAAAAGGAAAATATTACCACATTTACAATAAAGGCAGGCAAGACGAAAATATATTTCGTGAAAATGAAAATTACGCCCATTTCCTTAGATTATATGAGAAATATATTGATCCTATTGCCGAGACTTATGCATGGGTGTTATTAGGGAATCATTTTCATATATTGATTAAAACAAATACTACTAAAACAAGTAAACCGTTACATCAATATTTTTCTAATTTGTTTAATGCATATACTAAATCGTTTAATAAAAGATATAAACGTTACGGACCTTTGTTTGTAAGCCCATTTAAAAGAATTGAAATTACTTCGAATAAATATTTTAAAAATTTAGTATATTATATACATAACAACCCTGTACATCATGGTTTTTGTGAGCGTTTGCAAGATTATCCATGGTCATCATATGGGTCGGTAATATCAGTAAAATCTACTAAGCTAAAGAGGGATAAACTCATAGGTTTTTTCGATACTACTGGTAATTTTATTGATTACCATAATAAAAAGCACGAATGGGAATATATAAAAGATCTGGTAATTGAATAATTTTATCAGACCTTAAGGTTTACAAAACCTTAAGGTCTGATATATGTAAGTCTTACAAAATAGATGCTCTTTCTTCTTCAGGAATATATAAGGCGTCTCCTTCTTCAACACCAAAAGCGGCATGGAATTCCGGCATATTAGCAACAGGTCCATTTACACGGTTTATTCCTAACGAATGAACATCTTCTTTTGTGCGGCGAATAATTTCCTTATCACGAGTATTCTGTGCCCAAACTCTTGCCCAACTTAAGAAAAATCGTTGATCAGGAGTATATCCTTCAATTAATTCAACTTGCGGATTTTCTTTTTGTGCATTTTGGAATGCAGTATAAGAAATGTTCAATCCACCTAAATCAGCAATGTTTTCACCAAGGGATAATTCCCCGTTTGCATGTATGGTATCTATAACAATAATAGCATCAAATTGATCAACCAATACTTGAGTTCTGGCATTGAAAAGTTCAGAATCGTCATCAGTCCACCAGTTTGTTAAATTACCTTCTTTATCATATAATCTTCCTTTATCATCGAAACCATGCGACATTTCGTGGCCAATAACTGCACCAATAGCGCCATAATTAATTGCATCATCACCATCAAGATAGAAGAAAGGTGGTTGTAAAATACCTGCCGGGAAACAAATTTCGTTTAATGGTGGAGCATAGTAAGCATTAACTGTATGAGCAGGAAAGAACCATTTAGTTTTATCAACAGGTTTTCCGATTTCATTTAAATTGTCTTCTTTCCAAAATTTGTTTGCAGTTAACACATTTAGAACAAACGCTTCCTGACCAACCTTAAGATTTGTAAAATCTTTCCATACATCAGGATAACCAATTTTTACATTCATTGATGCTAATTTGTCATTAGCTTTAAGTTTTGTCTCTTCACTCATCCATTCAAGCTTATCAATTCTTTGACCAAGAGCAGTTCTTAAGTTTTCAACTAATATAACCATTCTTTTTTTGGCTTCGGTAGGGAAGTATTTTTCTGAGAATTTTTGCCCAATAGCATCACCTAATGCGCCATTGGTTGTTCCAAGAACTCTTCTCCAGCGAGGACGCATCTTTTCACTTCCTCTCATTGTCTTTCCATAGAAATCAAAGTTTTGCTCCTGAAATTCGTTTGATAAGTAATTTGCTGTAGTATTTAATAGATTCCAGTAAAAATATGCTTTCCAATCTTCAACAGGAACTTCTGCCATCATGTTATTTACTTCATCAAAAAACTTTGGTTGACGTACATTAATTTCACCATCGTATTCAATACCTGTATTTGCTAAATATGTATCCCAGTTAAAGTTTGAATATAATTCTTTTATTTCGTCCTGAGTTTTTTTGTTATATGTAGCATGTGGGTTTCTGTTTTCTAATCTTGTAAATGATGCTGCAGCTAAACGAGTTTCAATTTTTATTATAGTTTCAGCTCTCAGTTTAGCTTCTTCTTCAGATATTCCACTTAAAATCATCATTTTTTCGAGATGTACAATATATGCTTCACGTATTTCTTTTGAGCGAGGATCATCATTTAAATAATAGTCTCTATCTGACATTCCAAGACCACCCTGACCAAGGTGAGCAATATTCATTTCACTATTTTTAATATCAATTGATCCGAAAAATCCAAAAACTGACCCAATACCGTGCATATGAAAATGTGCTAATTGATTTTGTACATCTTCAATAGTACTTATTGATGCAATTCGGTCAAACTCAGGTTTTAACGGAGCTAATCCTTGTTCTTCTATTTTAGCTGAATCCATTCCTATTGCATAGAAATCACCAATTTTTTGTTCGATTGTTCCTTTTTCAAATTTACCATTAGCAAGTTCTTCCAATAAAGTTTGAACTTTCATGCTGGTTTCTTTACCCAATTGGTCAAAAGAACCGTAACGACTTTCATCATCAGGAAGAGGATTGTTTTTCATCCAACCATTATTTGCATAATGATAAAAATCCTGAGCCGGATCTACTAAAGTATCAATTGAACTTACATCTAATGTAAGCTTTTCATCAACTTTTTGTTGATTACAAGCAGTTGTTAATGTCATACCAATAATTGCTATTAAAGCAAATTTTAATGTTAATACAAATTTCATTTTATAATTGATTTAATTAATAAATTTTATTTTGAGCGGTGAATATAAAAAAAGCTGCTCAATTATATTGATTGAGACAGCTTTAATTATAAAAAGTTTAATGATAATCGGTAAAATTATTCGAATTTTTTAAATACTTCTTTAATCTTATTCATTGCATCACGTAATTGTTCCTCTGTAATTACCAATGGTGGCGCAAAACGAATAATGTTACCATGAGTTGGTTTAGCTAAAACTCCATTTTCGGCCATAGCGACACAAACATCCCAGGCAGTTTTTCCTTCTTTATTTTTAATAACAACTGCATTTAACAAGCCTTTACCACGAACTAATTCAATCATGTCAGAATCAATGCTACTGAATTCGTCACGGAATATCTTTCCTAAACGTTCAGCGTTTTCTTCTAATTTCTCATTTTTAATTACATCTAAAGCAGCCATAGCAACTTTACTGGCAATTGGATTACCTCCGAAAGTAGAACCATGTTCACCCGGCTTAATAGTAAGCATAATATCGTCATTCGCTAAAACAACAGACACAGGAAATACACCACCTGAAATAGCTTTACCTAATATTAAAATATCCGGTTTAACTCCTTCGTGATCGCATGCTAACATTTTACCAGTACGTGCAATACCTGTTTGTACTTCGTCTGCAATAAAAAGAACATTGTGCTTTTTACACAGATCATATGATTTTTTTAAATAACCATCTTCCGGAACATAAACACCAGCTTCTCCCTGAATAGGTTCAACAAGAAAAGCAGCAACGTTTGGATCTTGTAATTCTTTTTCTAATGCTTCAATATCATTGTAAGGAATTTTTACAAAACCTGGTGTATATGGTCCATAATCACTATATGCATCAGGATCTGTTGACATTGAAATAATGGTAATGGTTCTGCCATGAAAGTTCTCATTACAAACAACTATTTTTGCCTGATTTTGAGGAATCCCTTTCACTTTATAACCCCATTTACGAGCAAGTTTGATAGCAGTTTCGTCTGCTTCAGCACCAGTATTCATTGGTAATACCTTATCAAAACCAAAATATTTAGTTATATATTCTTCATATTCACCTAAAACACTGTTATAAAAAGCTCTGGAAGTTAAAGTAAGTTTTTTAGCCTGTTCAGTCATTGCGTTTACAATTTTTGGATGGCAATGACCTTGGTTAACTGCAGAATATGCCGACAAAAAATCATAATATTGCTTTCCATCTGTGTCCCAAACATGAACGCCTTCTCCTTTTTCTAATACAACAGGTAGTGGATGATAATTATGAGCTCCATATTTATCTTCTCTGTTGATGTAATCCTGACTTGTCATTTTTGTCATAACTTTGATTTTTAAATTGTTATATATTTGTTATTCATTTTTTCTTCAGCTTACAATTCTAAGAAATCATTTCCTGATAATCAAACCTTAAACGAAGATTTTATTTAAACATCTGATATTATATAACATATTTTATTTTTTAAGGTAATTTATATTTCAAGTGTTGAACACTTTTATTAACTTGGTGTTTGATATTATTAAACTAAATACGACACAAAATGAATAATATACATCAAATAATTCGCGATAGGTACAGTTCAGTAATTTTTTCGCCGAAACAAATAGAAAATGAAAAACTGGCTACATTATTTGAGGCTGCACGTTGGGCGCCATCAGCTTTTAATGAGCAACCCTGGAGATTTGTAGTAGGAGTGAAGAACAAAGATGAAAACTATCAAAAGCTTTTTGATTGTCTGGTTGAAGCAAATCAGTATTGGGCTAAATATGCTCCGGTTTTGGTTTTAAGTGTAGCTTTAAAAAACTCTACAGTAACCGGAAAACCCAATCATTTTGCACAGTATGACACAGGAATGGCTGTCGGTAATTTATTGGCACAAGCTACATCCATGGGTTTATTTGTACATCAGATGGGTGGATTTAGCAAAGACAAAACCAGAGAGTTTTTTGAACTTGGCGAAGAATACGAGCCTATAGCTATTATGGTAATTGGTTATAAAGGTGATATTGAATTATTTCCGGATGATTTGCAAGAACGAGAATCTAAAAAACGATTTAGAAAACCTATGAATGAAATTCTATTGTAAAAGCTTTATAAAATCTATGTTTTCAGTTGTTTAGTAATTAAAAAGCTCTAATTTTGTGGAAAATTAACCGTAGTTTAAAATTTATTATTATTTAAAGTGTTATGATTCAGAGAATTCAATCGATATATTTATTAGTTGCTACGTTTTTATTAGGATCAATTTTTTTTCACCCTATTGCAGAACTTCTTGGAGCTGATGGGCAGTTGTTTATATTTAAGTATGATGGACTTGCTATTGAAAATGAAGATGTATTATACTTATTAACTATTCCGCGAATTATTTTATTGGTAATTATAGTTTTAATATCATTTATAAGTGTTTTTCTATTTAAAAAGCGCATACTCCAAATGCGTTTTAATTTGTTTAATATTATTTTAATGATAGGATATTTAGGATTGAATTATTATTATATTCAAAATTTTTCGAAACAATTAAGCGGTATTGTTAGTTATGAGATAACATCTATTTTCCCGTTTGTAGCAGCAATATTGACTTATTTGGCAATAAGAGCAATAGGAAAAGATGAAGCTTTAATTAGAAGTATGGATAGAATTAGATAAAATATTTAAAATATCTTTATTAATTAGACCTTAAGGTTTTTAAAACCTTAAGGTCTTTTCTATTTAAAAAATCTTCATATGCTCTGAGTCGGTGATCTTTTCGCAATAATGACATTTTATGGCCACCTTCTTTTTATTCACTACTGTAAATTTAGGTATAATACCTTCGTGATTTGTAATACATTTCGGATTACCACATTTCGCAATTCCTTTAATATTATCAGGAACTTCAACTACTTTCTTTTCAACTACTTTGTAATCTTTAATTATATTAAGTTTGGCTTCGGGAGCTACTAAAGCTATTTTATTAATATCGTCATCTATAAAAAATACATCAGTTATTTTAATAATTGCTTTTAAACCAAGTTTTTTACTTTCAAAGTTAGACCCAACAGTCATTTGGGTTTCAATTTTATCTAATCCAAGTATATTTATAACTTTAAAAAGACTGTTTGCAGGAATATGGTCGATTACCGTACCGTTTTTTATTGCACTTACCTGTAATTTTTTATCGTTCATTTCCATGGTTTATTATTTTTTAAGTCCTAAAATATGAGTGATAATTGCTTGACGAGTATAAACACCATTTAATGCTTGTGTAAAGTAATAAGCTTTCTTGTTTTCATCTACGTTAGTATGAATCTCATTTACTCTTGGTAATGGATGCAAAACCTTCATATTTGGTTTTGTATTTTCAAGCATGTCATTTTTTAGAACATAAGAGTTTTTAGTTTTCTCATATTCCATCGGATCAGAGAATCTTTCTCTCTGGATTCGTGTCATGTAAATAATATCTGCATGAGAGATTATATCAGAGAAATCCCGGTGTTCATAATACTTTAGTCCTTTTTTATCCAAAAATAACTTGTATTCATCCGGGATTTTCAACTCCTCCGGTGAAATAAAATTGAAAGTAGTATTAAACATCGACATTGCCTGGAGCAGCGAGTGCACTGTTCTACCATATTTTAAATCACCAACAAAATATACATTCAGATTATCAAGTGTTCCCTGAGTTTTTCTGATTGAATATAAATCCAATAATGTTTGTGTTGGATGTTGGTTTGCACCATCACCGGCATTTACAATCGGCACACGCGATACTTCACTTGCCCAACGTGCACTTCCCTCAATCGGGTGACGCATAACAATCATGTCGCTGTAATTTGCAACTGTCATGATAGTGTCTTTTAGCGATTCTCCTTTAGAAACACTTGATGAGCTGGAATCGGTAAATCCAATGAATTTTCCTCCAAGACGACTAATTGCACTTTCGAAACTTAAACGTGTACGAGTTGAAGGTTCGAAAAATAATGTTGCAATTACCTTATTATCCAAAAGGTTTTGATTTGGATTTTTTTCGAAATCAGCTGCAAGATCAAGGATTTTAAAGATCTCTTCTTTCGAATAATCTGTGATTGAAACTAAATGATTGTTTTCCATTAATCCGGGTTTATTAGTTATTTATAATTGATTTCATCTATTTTTTTAACTCATTATTACTATCGATTCTTTTCAATTTAACTTAGTCTTCTTGTTTCTTGTTATTAATCTTAATCTTAATTTTTTTTCATTCTTACTGATATATTAATCAACTAGCAACGTGTAACCAGCAACTAATTCACTATTCACTATCTACTGTCCACTGTTCACTATTTATCTTGTTTCTAAAAATTCAATTTTCAAATTTTCAATTCGATCAAACTTACTTAAAACCTTTTCCGTGTCTGCTTTTCGTAAACTAATTGAAACAGAGCAGGAGAGATCAAATTTCTGATTTACTTGTTCAATATTTTCTTCTTTTAAAATTCGCATAATATCATTCATGGCAGGATATTCAAATTTTAATTCATAAATATCGTGCAATGTTTTTTTAATGATTTTGGCACTTTTTAATGCTTCTTCCGATGCTGTTTTGTATGCATTGATTAACCCGCTAACTCCTAGTTTTGTACCGCCAAAATAGCGTATTACAACAATTAGTATATTTGTTAAATCGAACGATCTTATTTGTCCTAATATTGGTTTTCCTGCCGTGCTTGAAGGTTCCCCGTCATCGTTTGTACGGTATATTTCTTTTTCGAGTCCAAGCATGTATGCATAACAGTGATGACGTGCATCATGATAATCACTACGCAGTTTTTCCTGAATTTCTTTTATTTCTTTTTCTGATGATACAGGATAAGCAAAGGCAAGAAATTTACTCCCGCGGTCTTTAAATAAACCTTCCGATGGTTTATTTATTGTCAAATATTCATCTACAAATTCTGCCATTTATGTTTTCGATAAAATATATATTGCAATTAATGATATTATTATTCCTATCCAGTTAATTTTCAAAAATTTCTCTTTAAAAACGATTAATCCTATAATAACAGATAAAGTAATTACACCAAGGTTATTAATTCCAAACACAATAGAGCCATCCAATGTATTTCCTAAACTATTTTTATAATTTAATGCTTTAATCAGAAAGTATATTGAACCGTAATTACTTATTCCTAACCCAATTCCCCACAATAAAATTTTTATATCCAATAATTCCTTAAATGATGTTTTTCGTAAAAGTTTTGTTACTAAACCAGCTATTGCAGACATTGCAAATAAAATAACCGTAAACAATGGTAATATATCATCAGCAACATAATAATGTTGTGCATATTTAACTATGGAATCTACAAGCCCCATACTTAAAAACAGGATAATAGGTAAATAAATATTTCTTGGATCGAATTCTATTTTACGCCTTGCCTGCCGGCAGGCAGGTTTCCGATATACAGAAAGGAATACCGCCAGTATTGCCATAATAATTCCAATTGCCTTAAGATTGGTTAAAACATCTAAGGGATCAATAATAATTGAAACTGCAATTGGAATAATAACCGACATTTTATTTGAAACCGAAGTAATCGCAATTCCCACAATTTGCGATGATTTGGCAATAAGCACAAATGTCATGATAAATAAAACTCCGATAATAATGGAGTAGGGGAACCATGCATTTTTATAGATTGAGAAGATATCTATTTGAGTTTTTGTAAGTAATAATCCCAGAATAGTCGCAGTAATATAATTAATAATTATAACATTGAAAGTGTTGATTTTAAATCTGTCAAGGTATTTGAAGATTATATAAATTGCGGCTGATGAAAGAATACTAAATACTAGAAAAATCATAATCGTTCGCTATTGCACAAAAAAAACAGGTTTCTAAAAAAGAAACCTGTTTTTCGGGGTCAATTGACCCTTATGTTTTGTTCTGCTGACTTTATTCGGTCTTTAAATATTTTTACGTTCATTTAAATATCACTCATATTCTGAGTAAAGATAGATAAAACTTAAAAGTAAAAAACAGAAAATTTAAAATTCTATTAACACACTTATCAACAATTCTTCACCTGAACAATTTTAGCCGCAATGCTGATTGCAATTTCGGCTGTAGTTTTACTGTTTATGGATAATCCGATAGGAGCATCAACTTTAGCAAGATCAGCTTCTGAAATGCCTTCATTCATCAGAGATTCATAAATGGTTTGAATCTTCTTTTTGCTTCCAATCATTCCAAGGTATTTTAAATTCTTTTGCACTAACTGTTTTAAAACAATTGCATCACTCTTATGTGCAACAGTCATTATTACTGCAAAACTATGATTACTCCCAGAAACAATATCAGCTATGTTTGTATAATCAACAATTCGTTTTTGATGAGCGTACACATTATTATCGAAGGTTGACAGGTCTTTTCTGTCATCAAGAACCACAACTTTAAAATCAAGAACTCTTAAAATCTGACTTAATGGTAAACTTATGTGTCCTGCACCAAAAATGTAAATGGTATCTTTTAAACCTAATTGTTCTGTGTATTCCCAGTTGTTTTCATCATTAATCCGGTAATTAATATCATCCGGTAAAGTTTTATTCTCGTTAAAAGATATTCCATCCTGACTCAAACTTAGTACACCATTCTCTCCAATGTCAAGTTTTACTAAAATTTGGTTAATGATATCAATTTTAGATTTATTCAAAGGAATGAAAGCATGTGTTTGTTCTCCGGAGCATATTAAACCCGATTTATCTTTTTCAGCATTAGTATCATGAACTTGTCTTTTAACAAATGCTTTTATATTTCCGCTTTTAGCTTCTTTTTTAGCCAGTTCAACCATGTTGTATTCCATTACACCACCACCAATAGAACCTGTCATAGCGCCGGTTTCCGAAACTGCCATTTTAAATCCAACAATGCCGGGACTACTTCCGGTTCGCTCAACAACAGTAATAAGCATCACATTATTATTTTCCGATAATTCTTCTTGAATAAAACTCCAGATTTCCATACTTTATCTATTTTAATTGATTTGTAAAGATATTTAAAAATGAACTAAAATGATAAAATGACTAAAATTTAAAATTGCAAAAAAGTATCGACTAAAATCAACTTGCTAAAATGTAAATTATCATACTTGCTATAATGATAGTTGAATATAGAATAAAATTCTTATAATAAATTAAAAGATATTGAAATATTCTAATTTTATTAATTGGCTCTGTGAATATATCCTGTAGTATTTAAAAAATAAATAAAAAATGTAACTTTATGCTTTGAATTATTAGAACTAAAATTGTATGGAAAATATCTTTCAAAAAATTAATGAGTTATCAGAGAAGTATCGCGATTATACTGCTGAGAATCTATCAAAACTGGTAAAAATCAAATCGCTTAGTTTGGGTGAAAAAGAAGTTCAGTTAGAACTTAAAAGACAAATGGAAGAAGCCGGTTTTGATGAAGTTAAAATTGATGGTCTCGGAAATGTCATTGGCAGAATTGGAAGTGGAAAGAAAATTCTGGCTATCGATGGACATATGGACACTGTTGATATGGGAAATATGGATAATTGGGATTTTAATCCGCTTGGTGGCGAAATTAAAAATGGTTTTGTTCATGGTCGTGGAACAGTTGACCAGGAAGGCGGACCGGCTGCTTTTGTTACATCTGGCAGAATTTTGAAAGAGTTGGGTTTCGATAAAGACCTTACTATATATTTTGTAGGAAGTGTTATAGAAGAAGATTGTGATGGTTTATGCTGGAAATATATTGTTGAAGAAGATAAAATCAAACCTGATTTTGTAATAAGCACAGAGCCAACAAACTTAAATATATACCGTGGTCATCGTGGGCGTATGGAGATGCATGTTCATTTTTATGGTGTGTCATCGCATGGTTCAGCTCCTGAGCGTGGAAAGAATGCTATTTAT
>DAOWML010000231.1 GCA_030643125.1 Bacteroidales bacterium | reverse complement strand
GTTTAAATTTGTTATCGAAAGCTATTTGATCTGAAGCTTGAGTAATTTTATCATTTTGCGTGCCTGATGCAATAGCAAATATTTCAACAACATTATTTACATCCTCAATTAAAGTTGTTTCATCAGTACTAATTCCTATTGTGCTATCATCAATATAATTGAAATTGATTTCTCTTTCAAGAGCTAATTTTTTAATGTCTGCTGATTTTACATTACCCAAATTAATTTTTAAAGTATCGAAGAAATTCGTATTGTCTTGCTCATAACCTAATGCCTGTAACTTTTCACTAATTGTAACAGCCATACTGTGAATATGTGATGCGATACGCTTTAAACCTTCTGCTCCGTGATAAACTGCATACATACCAGCCATTGTGGCTAATAACGCCTGAGCAGTACAAATGTTTGAAGTTGCACGTTCGCGCTTAATGTGTTGCTCACGGGTTTGTAGAGCCATACGCAAAGCAAGTTTATCCTGAGAATCTTTGGATATACCAATGATACGACCAGGAATACTTCTTTTATACTTTTCTGATATTGCGAAATAACCTGCATGTGGACCTCCATAACCCATTGGAATACCAAATCGTTGAGTTGAACCAACAACAACATCAGCACCCCATTCACCCGGAGGAGTTAATAGAACTAAGCTCATAATATCGGCAACAACTGCAACTGCAGTCTCGTTCTGATGCGCTTTTTCAACAAAATCTTTATAATCTTCAATTTTTCCATCAGCTGTAGGATACTGAACTATAGCACCAAATATTTTATCGTTTAATTCAACGTTTTTGTAATCACCTTTTACTATTTCAATACCTAAAGGAATTGCTCTTGTTAAAATTACATCAATAGTTTGTGGAAATACGTTATCATCAATAAAGAAAACATTTGCGCCTGCTTTAGCCTGTGCTCTTGGGCGTGCATTGAAAAGCATAATCATTGCTTCAGCAGCAGCTGTAGCTTCATCTAATAATGATGCATTTGCTAAGTCCATCCCTGTAAGATCCATTACTACAGTCTGGAAATTTAATAATGCTTCTAAACGACCCTGCGAAATTTCTGCCTGGTAAGGAGTATATGAAGTATACCAGCTTGGATTTTCTAAAATATTACGTTGAATAACTGCCGGCATTAGTGTATCATAATATCCTAATCCGATAAAAGTTTTATACAACTTATTTTTAGCTGCAATTGCTCTTAATTTTTTTAAATATTCGAACTCACTAATTCCTTTTTGTAAGCTCATTGGTTTTTCAAGTCTAATTGACGAAGGAACTGTTTTATCAATTAATTCATCTAAACTAGAAACACCAATCTTTTCAATCATTTTACTAATTTCATGATCTCTCGGGCCATTGTGACGTTTAATGAAATTATCTAGTGCCATATTTTATTGTTTATTAAAATGTATAAAGTTATAAATGTTTATTTTTTTCTTTTTCAAAATTAAAAATAAGATTAATGATTTAACATTAAAAATATTATATTATTCACGAATCAAGTATGTTATAAAACAATATATATTTATCATTGTTCAAGCTTAGAATTCAAACATCAAAAATAAGGATTTGTACTTTTTTCGTGAGCAATTGTTGTACTTTCCCCATGCCCGGGATGTACTACTACATCATTATTTAAAGTAAAAAGTTTATCATTAATACTTGCAATTAAAGTATCGTAATCGCCACCAGGAAGATCTGTTCTTCCAATACCTTCTTTAAATAAAACATCACCAACAATTACAAATTGTTCTTTCTCGTTATACAAAGCAATACTTCCAGGCGAATGTCCCGGAACATGCTTGACCAACAAGGTGGTATTTCCAAATTTAATTTCATCACCCTCATTCACAAACCGACTTGGAATTGGTGGCTCCTGAATATTAAACCCAAATGCCATAGCCATATCGTTTGAACGTTCAAGTAATGGCATATCCTCTTTATGAGCAATTGAAGGAACATTATATTTATCAACTAAATAAGCATTTCCCATTATGTGATCGATATGGCAATGGGTATTAATAATTAATTTTAAGGTCAGATTATTTTCGGTAATATAACTATCTAATTCTTTAAACTCATGCTCTTCGTTACAGCCTGCATCTATTATAATACATTCATTAGATTCGTCGTAAAGCAAAAAAGTATTTTCCTGGAACGGGTTAAATACAAATATTTTGATTTTTGTCATTATTATTAATTATTATCTAATTATCAATATTTTTATTTGGAATGATGCCTGCCTGACGCAGGCAGAGATAACTGAAATACCGGAAAGCATAAATCCTTTTCCTGCACTCCATTATTCCAGTATTCCATTGTTCCTTTCAAATTAAAACCTCCATAACTTTAACCACAATACTTTATAACATAGCCTTATTATTTTAAATTATTGTTTACCCTTTAACATTGGCACAAAAGCAAAATACCCATGTTCTAATTCTTTGTACTCATCTTCATTTATACGATCAATTGTCATCATTACTTGCCCACTACCACCTCCTACAGGGACTACCATTCTACCACCTATTTTTAACTGTTTTAATAATTCTTTTGGTATCTCGGAAGCTCCAGCGGTTATTATAATCTTATCGAAAGGACTATGCTTAGGTTGACCTAAATAACCATCGCCATAAAAGAAATATGGTTTATATCCCATCTCTGTAAGTAAAGCCCTTGATTTAAGATAAAGCTCACGATGACGTTCAATGGTATAAACCTTGGCACCAAGTTCAAGTAAAATAGCACATTGATATCCGGAACCTGTTCCTATTTCCAGTATTTTATCGTGTTTTTTAACTTGCAAAAGTTCTGTTTGAAAAGCAACAGTATACGGCTGCGAAATTGTTTGTCCAGCTCCAATAGGAAAAGCCTGATCACGATAAGCAAACTCAATAAATCCACTGTCCATAAAATTATGACGAGGAACTTTTCCTATTGCTTCAAGTATTCTTTTATCTTTTATACCTTTTTCCGAGATTGTATCAACAAGTTTTTTCCGCAATCCTTTGTGTCGGTATGAATCAGTCATTTACAAAATTTGTAAGTAAAAAATAGCTTTCGCAAATATAACAGAACAATTCACAATTATCAAAGATGACAAAATAATAATAATTTAGAATTTAGAGTTCTGAATTTCAAATTTCAAATTGTCAATTAATAAATAAGTAAACCCAAACTGCTACTGCTCACTACCGCTACATTCTATTATCTGCCTACTTCAAACTGTTTTTTTTAGGTTATCAACATAATTTGGTTAATAAATAGGCTATATGAATTGTATTGTAATTTTTTAAAAGAATTAAGTTTGTATAAACATATATATTATGAAAATAGGACTGATTGGAATCAATACTTTAAATCAAGAGGAACATTTCAAATTAATACACGAAACATTACGCAAAAACCTATATGGAATTTTTTCGCATTCTGAAGAAATTATGCCAATTAGTGCGAAATATAATATTAAGCTTTTTCAATCGACAAATGAATTATTTGAAAAGGTTGATGCTGTTTATTTTGCTAACTCATTAAAACCAAATTTCGATTTTGCGATAAATGCTCTTAAGAAATCTCGTCATCTATTTATAGAAGATGTATCAATGCTTACTTTTAATGAAGTAAAACTGCTATATAAAGTTGCTTTCGAAGCAAGAACAAAAGTCCAGTTAAAACTAACAAAATCCTTTTCTCCTGAATATATTGAGGTAAAAGATTATTTATCAGAACCAAAGTTTATTGAAATAAACAATAACTTTTCAAGATTTCTCAGGTATGATGATTATTTCTCTGAAATTTTAAACAATCTTTATTTTGCAAATCAAAGTATTCATTCCGGAGTAAAAAAGTTTTCATCATTAGCTTTACCTATCGATAATAATCATTTTAGCTTAGTAAATGTTCGGTTAGATTACGATAACGGAGCAGTCGTAAATATGAAATTTAATAATATAGCCAACGAAAATGAAAGTTCAGTAACTTTTCATGAAAAAGACAGGATAGTTCATATTAATTTTGGAAAACATTTTGCAACAGCACATAAATTTGTTGAAGGACAAATAACCAGGCAAGAGTTTAACATACCTAATGAAACGGCATTTAGTATTGAAATAGCAAATTTTATTAATACATGCCAAAAACTGGATATTCAAAATATATCAGAATCGCCAACCGTACTTAAAATTGTTGAGTTGACTCACAATATTAAAGAACGATTAATTCAATCATCACTACCAGTTTAAGCTACAACATATTATCAGTGGATAGTGATTAAATTACTTTTTTATTTAGGTTACCTTTACAACAAATTTATTTCTTTTACGTTTTAATTATTACTCTTTTTGTTAGCCAACTATACATTGAATGAATAAACGTTTACACATTTTTAAATATCTTTTTTTCGATTTTCTAACGGCAATTATTAGTTGGACCTTATTTT
>DAOWML010000070.1 GCA_030643125.1 Bacteroidales bacterium | reverse complement strand
GTGCAAATGCATCTTATAAATCCGGCATCATCGCATTTTCAAAATTCAGATCTTGTTTTGGCTGCTGATTGTGTTGCATTTTCTATGGGCGATTTTCATAATAAACATTTAAAAGGAAAAACTCTGGCAATAGCCTGTCCTAAATTAGATTCAAATACCGACGTCTATGTTCAAAAATTAATTTCGCTTATCGATGATGCAAAAGTAAATACCATTACAGTAATGAAAATGACGGTGCCTTGTTGTGGCGGTATATTACAAATGGCTCAAATTGCATCTCAGCAAGCATCACGAAAAGTTCCGATTAAATCGGTAACTGTCGATATTAACGGTAAAATTCAACACGAAGATTGGGTATAAATCAAATTACAGTTAACAAATAATAATTAAAATAAACAAAATTGGTTCTGACGGGTTTTATACTAAGCTGTCAGGATTTTTAACACAATTAACTATGAAAACAAAAAAATACACAGAAGCCGAAGCACGTCCAAATCCACACGGAGTAGATGCCCGAAATATATATGATGGTGATCATGCTATTGTAACACACATGTTATTGCAACCAGGCGAACAGCTTAAAAAACACATTACTCCTGTCGATGCTATTTTTTATGTTTTAGAAGGAACCGGAATCGTTGAAGTGGGCGATGAACAGTTAGAGGTTACTAAAGACACATTAATTGACAGTCCTGCTAAAATTCCACACTGCTGGTATAATAAAAGTAACAAAATACTTAGAATACTTGTTACAAAAGTTCCAAGACCAGACGGACCAACAAAGCTTTTATAATTTTTATATTTTTGCTTTTTTTGCAAGTATGCATAACAGGATAAAAAGAGAAAAACGTGTTGTTGAATTGATGATATCAATATATTGTCAGGATAATCACCAAAGTTCTGGTCTTTGCGAAAGTTGTACAGACCTGAGAAATTATGTTTTTAAAAGACTTTTAAGCTGCCCGTTTGATAAAGAAAAACCCGTATGCTCTAAATGTAAATTACACTGTTATAATACAAGTCAAAAAAATAAAATAAAAAAAGTTATGTGTTATTCAGGTCCCAAAATGCTGATGAAATATCCAAAAGAGACCATTCTTTATTACTATGATAAATTAAAATATAAAAATCAAAGGGTTGAAATAACTAACTAGCACACTTAATTTGACCGATAGATCTGACAGGCCTATCGGTCAAAAACAATACTATGAAAATTCAAAATCTAAGCAATTCTCCAAAAGTACCTTTCGATTTAGATGGCTATATACTACATTCAGAAAAACAAATAGAACTGGTTCATTTATTACTTAAACCCGGTGAAAATCTTGCAGAACACAAAAATCCATTTGATGTGTTATTCTTTGTAATTGAAGGAAGCGGAGTTTTATCCATTGAAGGAGAAAAATACAATATAAAAGCCACAGATCTAACTAAGGTAACTTCAGAAAAAATGCGAGGATGTAAAAATAATACAAACGAGGAATTACGGATTTTGGTTATTAAACTACTTTAAATAAATCTCGGTTATTATAAACACAAACAAATAATCATACTCTTTTAATTTTATTTTGTTAAAAAAGAACATTCTGTTATCTTACCCAAAATTTTAAATTCAATTACATGCATAAGTTTACTTTCCGAATCTTTCTGTTATTAATATTTTTAGGTTTATTTTCCTATCAATCAAACACTGACAAATTTAATGAGGCAGACTACATAAAATATATTCAGGAATGGCAACAACAAAGACTTGAAAAATTAAAATCTGAAACCGGTTGGTTAAATCTTGTTGGATTATATTGGCTAAAAGAAGGACAAAATCCTTTTGGTAGTAACGAAGCTAATAATATTATTTTCCCTGAAAAAGCACCGGATTTTATTGGAACAATTATTCTTTACAAAGGCAATTTAAGTATTTCTGTTTATGAAGATGTTTCTGTTTACGTTAATGATTCATTAATAATAGAACATAATATTAATACAGATATGGAAGATAATACTACCATATTTAAAATGGGCTCCTTCAGTTGGCATATTATAAAACGTGGCGATAGATATGGAATAAGATTACGAGATTTGGAAAGTCCATTAATCGAACTATTTACAGAAATACCATCTTTCCCGGTTGATCCAAACTGGAGAATAGAAGCAAAATTCGAACGTTTTGACTCTCCCAAAGAAATTGCTGTACCAAATGTTTTGGGCAATATAGATTTTGAAAAATGTTATGGTTTACTAAAGTTTCAAATCGATGAAAAAGAATATTCACTTATGCCATTAGGTGATGGAGTTAATAGTGGATTATTCCTGATTTTTGCTGATGAAACAAGTGCAGAAGAAACTTATGGAGCAGGAAGATTTTTATCAGTTGAAAAGCCAGATAAAAATGGAAAAACTTACATTGACTTTAATAAAGCTACAAATCCACCATGTGCATTTACTGAATTTGCTACTTGCCCGTTGCCCCCAAGAGAAAATATTTTACCTGTTAAAATATTAGCAGGAGAAAAAATAAACGAACATTTTGGACATCACTAATTGCTCAAGCTCCAAATAACAAAACCCAAACATGCAAAAGTTTGGGCTCTTCAAATATTGTATTTTGGAATTTATTTTATTCTACAGTCAAATTATATTCAACCCCTCTTTCAATAAGGTAATTTGAAATAAATTCAAAATTTTTCTTATCAACACCTATATATTCCGGCGGACAAATTCCTTTATGATCAACCATCCCCTTTAAAAACAAATTTGCTATGGCAGTACATGTATAACCTGTTGTACGAGCCATTGATGTAGTTTCTGTCTCTTTATCATATCTATCGAAAAGATTATATGTATATTTCTTTTCTGTACCATTCTCTGTTCCCTTAATTATTACCCTTAGCATGGTATAATCTTCTTCATCTTTTTTAAGCTCCCACACAGGGAAAAGCAATTTTGTTGTAACATCGATTGGCCTGATCTGTTCTCCATTCACTAAAAGAGGATCGCTGGAAAAGAAACCTGTTTCTCTTAATACCTTAATGTATTTAATTGTACCCGGATAACGTAGTGTTTTCTCAATCATATTAGGAATTTTCATGGTTTTAATCAAGGTTCTTAAACCGTCAGTATTCCATGCTTCCAGTGATCCAATCGGTTCAAAATGACCAATTTCTGCTTCAGACAATGCCTCACGAACGACCAATTCTCCATTTAACATGTATCTTGCTGGTCGAATATACTCTTCCAAAACATCCAAAGGTGAAAAAACTGCTTTATACTCAAACGGCCATTCACGTTTAAACGGTAATCCTCCGCCATAACACTTATAGCTGGTTACTTTCATCTGATCATTATGATATCCAAGAATAATATTCCCCATTCCCGGGGCAACACCAGCATCAATAATTGCTGTTACATTATGTTTTTTTGCTAATTCGTCTAATTCAAAAGGATCTTCACGGAAAAAAGAAATATCAACAATATCCTTACCTGCTAAAATAGTTTGTTGAACTGTATTATATCCCATATATCCGGGGAGGCAACCAATAACCAAATCAAAATCTTTTACAACTCTTTGTATTTCGCCTTCTTCAGAAAGATCCGTCAATATAGTTTTTATATTCGTGTAAGTGCTTAATTTCTCAAGACTTGTATGATTTTCATCAACAGTAGTAACATCAAAAGATTTTGATATATCAACAGCAATTATTTTTCCAACAAGACCAGCTCCTAAAACAACAATTCTTTTCATAACACGATGATTAAAATTATTTGTATGTAAAATTATAAAACTTTTCGATATCAGACCTACTTACTTTAACAACATCTACAGAAATCCTAATATTTTTTAAAGGTCGGTCCCTATCTGTAGTTGGTTGTGATGCAATAAGGTCAACCACTTCAAATCCACTCATTACCTGACCAAAAACTGTATATTTCCCGTCAAGGTGGTGTGCTCCCTTGTGGTTTTGAATAATGTAAAATTGAGTGCTATTCGATTTCATTTCCGGATTCACATTATCTCCTCTTCGTGCAGCACCAATAGCACCATGTACATGTAAATGATGAGCTAAAATCTCAGCTTTAATCGGATCTTGAATTACTCTTGGATCATAATTAATTGCCTGATTCCGTGTTGCGTAATCCCCTGACTGAATCATAAAATGATTTATAACACGATGAAATATTATATGATTATAAACCCCCGCTTCTGTTAATTTTATAAAATTTTCTTTATGCAATGGAGTGTCATCAAAAAGAATCAGCTTTATTTTTCCAAAATCAGTACTTATTGTAATCAAATATTCTAAATCATTGTTCTCCTCCTGGCAATAAACAACAGAAACAGCAAATAACAGGATAATAATAAAAAACAGTTTCTTGTAAGCCATAAGCTAACCTAAAATCATTCCAATAATTGTTGCCGACATTAAAGAAGCTAATGTTCCTGCAAGTAACGCTCTTAATCCTAATTGTGATAGCAATACCCGTTTTGTAGGCGCTAACGAACCAATTCCTCCAATCTGGATTCCAATAGAAGCAAAATTTGCAAAACCACAAAGCATATAAGTTGACATAATAATGGATTTCTGCGAAGCAAATGCTCCTGCAGCTTTTAAATCGGCAAGACTAAGATAGCCAATGAATTCTGTCATAATAAGTTTTTCTCCTAACATGCGTCCAACAAGAGTAATATCTTCCGGTGCAACACCAATTAACCACATTAAAGGAGCAAATAAATATCCTAAAATAAATTGTAACGATAATTCATTAAACTGGCCATCAGTAATTCTGGTAATAACTTCGTTTAAGGAAGTCCAATCACCTATTTTTAAAAATACGTAATTAAACATTGCAATAAAAGCAATAAACACAAGTAACATAGAGGCTACATTAACAGCCAGTTTTAATCCTTGCGTAGTACCATTAGAAATTGCATCCAGAACATTTTTTCCTATTTTCTCTTGCGATATTTCAACATTAGAATTAATTTTTTCGGTTTGAGGAATTATTATTTTAGAGATAACAACAACTCCGGGTGCAGCCATTATAGAAGCCGCCAAAAGATGTTTAGCAAAAATCAAACGCTGAACAGGGTCATCACCACCCAGGAAAGCTATATATACCGCCAGAACACCACCAGCTAAAGTTGCCATTCCTCCCGCCATAACTAAAAGCATCTCAGAACGATTCATCTTGTCGAGATACTCTTTAATCATTAATGGCGATTCTGTTTGTCCCAAAAATATATTTCCAGCTACTGATAGACTTTCAGCACCCGATAACCTCAATAATCGTGACATTGCCCATGCCATACCCCAAACAATTTTCTGAATTATTCCTAAATAAAATAGTACACTTGTTAATGCAGAGAAAAATATTATAGTCGGTAATATTGTAACAGCAAAATTCAATAATGGAGATTCAATCTCACCCGATACAAATGACTTAAATAAGAATTTTGATCCTTCGTTGGTAAAATCCAGGATCTTTACAAACAACTTACCAATAATTTCAAAGAAAGTCTGAATAAAAGGAACTTGAAGAACTCCTATGGCTACTAAAATCTGAATAAGTAATCCTATTCCAACAACTTTCCACGAAATGGCCTTTCGGTTGGTGCTAAAAATATATGCAATACCAATAAGAACCAACATTCCAAACAATCCACGTAGAATATTAATGAAACTTAAACCCTCTCCTAACTCAGTATTAACAACACTATCCCCATCCGCTAAACCTTTTCCGTTTACCGTACTTACAACTAAAGTATCTACAATCGTAGAATTTTCAATAATAGTATCTTTTGTTACACCACCATCATTAGCTTTTGCAATGAAATATGTTGATGTAATAAAAAGCAGGAAAAACAAACTTGTATAAACTATAATTTTTTTCATCTTCATTTTTTTAATTTGAGTCCACTTAAAAAGTAGAGTATAAGTCAAAATTAAATTCAGTAACGTTAATAATAAAGTAATTATTTTTTTCTTTTTTCTATCTCATCACGAATCATCGAAGCTTTTTCGTATTCTTCATTTTTAACAGCTTCTTCAAGAAGTTTTTCTAAAACATTAATATCTAATTTTTTATATTTATCGCCTCCGGATAATGCTGAAGGTTCTTTCTTCTCAATATCTAAGGGTTCCGATTTAGCAGTTTTGCTTTCTCCTTTTTCTTGAATATCAATCACTATACCTGATTTTTGTAAGATTTCTTCAGTAGTGTAAATCGGGCATTTAAACCTGAGAGCAAGAGCAATTGCATCGGACGTTCTGGCGTCAATCGTAATATCTTTCCCTCCATTGTTACATATCAGTTTCGAGTAAAAAACCCCCTCTTCTAATCTGTGAATATTTACTTCTGTTAGAGTAATCCCAAACGACATTGAAAAATTAAGAAACAAATCATGGGTAAGTGGCCGTGGTGGTTTTAATCCCTCAAGCTGAATGGCTATAGCCTGAGCTTCGAAGCCTCCAATTATGATTGGTATTCGCCGTTCGCCATGTTCTTCTGTCAACACTAAAGCATAAGCTCCTGTCTGAGTCTGGCTATACGAAATACCTAATACATTTAATTTTATTTTACTCATAAATACTTATGCAACTTACTGGTGGATTCAAACAAAAATGATTTAATTACTCCCTTAATCCTCAACCTTAACAAAAGCAAGTTTAACAATTTATTTATTTAAAAAAAAACCATCTTTGTAATTTCATTAATATATGTTTTGAAACATCAAGGACTTAATAGTTTATAAAATGATATTATAAATGGCTTTGTAAAAATTATGTATATATTTATCTTAGCATTCGGTAAAAATCATATTTCTATAAAAGATGAAAAATATAAAAAAAGATTTCCTTGAAGCACAAAATATTCTAAATGATTTTATTTCAAACGAAAAAAATTTTGATAATATTAAATCCGCAGGCAATATAATTGTTAAATCGGTTAAATCAGGGAAAAAAGTTATTTCATGCGGGAATGGAGGTTCTATGAGCGATGCCATGCATTTTGCAGAAGAACTTACAGGGCGATTCAGAGATAACAGACAAGCCATTGCTGCTATTTCAATATCTGACCCTACGCATATTTCTTGTACTGCCAATGATTTTGGTTATGATTACATTTTCTCAAGATATATAGAAGCTATTGGTAAGGAAGGAGATACTCTGTTAGCTATAAGCACCAGCGGTAATTCGAAAAATATTTTGGAAGCCTGCAAAATTGCCCGTGAAAAAGGAATGAGAATCATAGGATTAACCGGTAAAAATGGTGGTAAACTGGCCGAAATTTGTGATATTGAAATCCGTGCTCCAAAATCAGAATATGCCGATAGAGCCCAGGAAATCCATATTAAAATAATCCACTCATTAATACATTATATCGAAGAAAACTTTCAGTAAATATCTCTAATATGCTAGTTAAGACTTTCGGAAGTGCTGTACAAGGAATTAATGCGACAACAATAACAATTGAAGTAAGTGTTTCGCAAGGAATAAACTTTTACTTAGTAGGATTACCTGATAGTGCCGTGAAAGAAAGTCAGCAGCGTATTGACTCTGCATTACGCACCAACGGATATAAAGTTCCAGGCAAAAAAATTGTAATCAATATGGCTCCTGCCGATATCCGGAAAGAAGGCTCGGCTTATGATCTGCCTTTAGCCATAGGAATTATGGCTGCTTCTGAACAAATAAAACCTGAAAAAATTGGTGATTATATAATTATGGGTGAACTATCGCTTGATGGTGGTTTACAAAAAATAAAAGGTGTCTTACCCATTGCAATCCTGGCTCGAAAAGAAGGATTTAAAGGATTTATCCTTCCAAAAGAAAACGCCCGCGAAGCAGCTGTTGTTGACGATATAGAAGTTTATGGTGTGGATAATATTAAAGAAGTTATCGATTTTTTTAATGAAGAAACAAAACTTGAACAAACAATTATTGATACCCGTGATGAGTTTTTTACCAACGTAAATAATTACGAACAAGATTTTTCGGATGTTCGTGGTCAGGAAAATGTTAAACGTGCATTGGAAATTGCAGCTGCAGGCGGACACAATATTATAATGATTGGCCCTCCCGGAGCAGGAAAAACAATGCTGGCAAAACGAATTCCTACAATAATTCCACCTTTAACATTGCACGAAGCTCTGGAAACAACAAAAATACATTCTGTTGCAGGTAAAATTGATGGTGAAACTTCGTTAATGACCGGGCGCCCTTTTAGAAATCCACATCATACCATATCCGACGTAGCCTTAGTTGGAGGAGGAAGTTTTCCTCAACCGGGCGAAATTTCATTGGCACATAATGGTGTTTTATTTTTAGATGAATTACCCGAGTTTCAGCGATCGGTTCTTGAAGTAATGCGACAGCCACTCGAAGACAGGGTAATAACCATTAGTCGAGCTAAATTTACTGTAGAGTATCCGGCAAGCTTCATGCTTATTTCTTCGATGAATCCCTGCCCTTGTGGATATTATAATCATCCTGAAAAAGAATGTGTTTGTGCTCCCGGAAATATTCAGCGCTATTTGAATAAAATTTCAGGCCCGTTATTAGATCGAATTGATATTCATATTGAAGTAGTACCTGTTTCATACGATGAACTTTCTGAAATTAAACCGTCAGAAAGCAGTTCAAATATTCGTGAAAGAGTAATTGCAGCACGCGAAATACAATCGGAACGATTTAAAAATAAAGAACAAGTTTACTGTAATGCACAAATGTCGTCGAAATTAATTCGTGAACATTGTGAAATAGATACAGCCGGGAAAACTTTGCTCAAAAAAGCAATGGAAAAACTAGGCCTTTCGGCAAGAGCTTACGACAGAAT
>DAOWML010000154.1 GCA_030643125.1 Bacteroidales bacterium | reverse complement strand
TGTTACCATATCCTCCATCAATAACATAATCAACTAAATGCTCATACTTCTCATGTATCAACTCAGGATCAGTCATGTAATCCAAAATTTCATCTTCATCATGTAAAGAAGTTGTCATAATCGGATGCCCTAGGTTGTTTACAATTTCAATTGCTATATTATTATCAGGAATCCGAATCCCAACAGTTTTTTTCTTTGATTTATAAAATCGGGGAACGTTATTATTCGCATTTAAAATAAAAGTAAATGGCCCGGGCAGGTTGTGTTTTAAAAGTTTAAATGTTGGGTTGTTTATATGTAGTGTAAATTGTGATACCTGGCTAATATCATTACAAACCATCGAAAAATTTTCTTTTAAGGCATTTTTTCCCTTTATCCTAACAATTTTATCAAATGCTTTAGGACTATTAATATCCCAGGCTAATCCATAAACGGTATCAGTAGGATAAATAATTAATCCATTATTCTGCAATGCTTCAATGGCCATTGTAATCTCACGAGGGTTCGGATTATCAGGATGAATTTGTAATAACATTTATTTTCTTTATTCAAAAATCAGATGCAAATGTAATAAACTATTGCATAGATACTAACCTCAGTTCGATATAATAATTATTTACAGCCTCATGAGGTTTTTCAGAGACAAGTCATATTTTTAAAAGACTATCGGGATAATCTAAAAAAATATGAGGCAGTATATGGGAAACCCCATGATGCCCATAGGGAAAGCAAATATAGCGTAATCTTTAAAGAAGAAACCTTTTGAAATAACCCGTTATTGCTGCAAGATTTCTTCTTCAAATCTCACACTCTATTTGATTTCTGTAAATTTATTCTTATCTCGAACTGAGGTTACTACGAATCATAAACAAAATAACAGGCTACATAAAACTTGAAAACAAAAAAGGCTGCCTTTTTCGACAGCCTACTAATTTATATTATATTCTGTTTTTATCCGTTTACTTTTTTATAATCAGCAAGGAATTTTTCCAAACCTATGTCAGTTAAAGGATGCTTTAATAATCCTAAAATAGCACTTAACGGACAAGTGGACACATCAGCGCCAGCTTCCATACATTGAATTATATGCATTGTATGACGGATAGAAGCAGCAAGCACTTCAGTTTCAAATCCATAATAGCTATACATTTCTACTATTTGAGCAATCAATTCAACGCCATCAGTCGAAATATCATCTAACCTGCCAATGAACGGAGATACATAAGTAGCTCCGGCTTTTGCTGCTAATAAAGCTTGTCCTACTGAAAATACTAATGTGCAATTTGTCCTGATACCTTTTTCTGTAAGATATTTAATAGCTTTAATCCCCTCTTTTATCATAGGTATTTTCACTACAATCTGTGGGTGTAAAGCAGCTAATTTCTCACCCTCTTTAATCATTCCTTCGAAATCGGTAGAAATAACTTCGGCACTAACATCACCATCGACAATTTCACATATCGTCTTATAATGATTGATGATGTTTTCTTCTCCACTAATTCCTTCTTTTGCCATTAATGAAGGATTAGTTGTTCCACCATCAAGAACACCCAAATCTTGTGCTTCTCTTATTTGATCTAAGTTTGCTGTATCGATAAAAAATTTCATAAGTTATTTTGAGATTTAATTAATATTCAGATTTTGTTGCGAAAATAAAGTATTTTTTTGAGTATAAAAATTAAATATTTTAATAAATTGCTTAGGAAAGTGTTAATTACAAATTGAATAATTTTTCTAATAGCAGGTATGTTTTCCCTTTAATTACAGGACTCTCGCCAGATTTGTTTCCCGCAATATTTAGAATCTTAATCTTATTTTGTTTTAACCAGTCCTGAAACATTTCATAATTAACAGGATCGTTTATTACATTGTAAATTAAAAAGGGTTTTGAGAATTGTTTACAAAATTTAATTGTATTTAATGTGCCTTGCTGTAAATCAACTTCATCTTTTACAATTATGGTACCATCCGATTCTAAAACATTTTTTCTGGTTCGCTCCAAATAGTCTTCTGTCTCAAGTTCTGTTAATGGATACTTAAAGGGGATAATACCTTTTTCACATTTTCTTCCTTTTGGACAATATCCACCACACTCAAAATTATTATCTATTGCAAAATCCAAAGCACCCTGATCTACTCCTGTTTGACCACCCGATATGATTTTGGGGATGTTCATTTCATTGCTTTCTCCTTCAATATGCGATAAATGCCATACTTTTTACAATACCTGTAAAACCAGCTATATTCAATATCAAATCCCAGGTTTGTTTTTACTTTTTGCTGCAACTGTTCAACTGTTCTTATATTTTTAGCTGTGGCCATACGCCTTATTTTGCTCCGATGAGGATGTAATTTAGATCTTCTTCGTTCAGAATATTTAAATCGTAACAGGCCGTCAATTCCTTTTCTCAAATATATCTTTGTCCAATCGGCAACTGTATCTTCATGAATACCTAATAATTGAGTTATATTAATATTTTTTTGACCTTCGTTTTTTAATAAAATACAGTAAGCCCTTTTTAGTATATTTTTTCTATTCTGATTTTCCTTAATAAGCTTTCTTAATTCAGCTTCTTCTTCTTTTGTAAGCTTAACTCTATAACTCATAACATAACAAGATTTTATGGCAATTTAAAAAAACGGTATTTAAATAGCAAGTTTTATTGCAAAGAATCTCTGATAATCAGATGTTAAATCGCAAATTTAAAACATCTTGGATTTGCAATTAAAAACTTAGGAATTAAATTAACCTGTGAAATAAAAAAGTAAGAAGAGTTTTTAAATAAAAAGCGGGCAAGCTACTTACATCGCACCGCTACAACCATCTACCCTTGCTACCTTCCGGTCCTGGGGGAGTTCAACCCCACCTGGTCGTATAAGACTTGCCCGGCGGCACAAAAGTAGTAATTTCGTAAATATATTCAAATAAATGGATATTTATTTCTACAAAAACTAATATATTTGTTTACAAAAAACAATTAAACTCTAATTATCATGGAAGAAAAATCAACATCAGTTTTTAAAGTAGGCTTAACAAACGGTATTATACTTGGATTAGCTTTAATTATTTACTCGGTACTTTTATATGTTTTAGATTTAAATTTGAATAAATATTTAGGGAATGTCTCATTCTTAATTATGATCGCAATTATCGTATATGGAACAATCTCGTATCGAAAGAATACTTTAAATGGAATTATGTCTTATGGTCAAGCTTTGGGATTAGCCACTATAATAATTGTTTTCGGAGTTTTTTTAAGTAGTATTTATGAATATATTTTTATTACAATAATAGATCCAGGGCACTTAGATAAAGTTCTTGCAGCTGCAGAAGAACAACTTTTACAACAAGGCTTATCAGATGATCAAATTGAGATGGCTTTATCAATACAGAAGAAAATGATGAAACCAGTCATTGTGTCAATAATGGCTTTTATCGGTACTGTAATTATTGGCTTTATAATCTCTTTAATTACTTCTGCTTTTCTTAAAAAAGAAGGAGATCCTTACCAAGCAGCGATGCAAGATATAGAAGAATAATTTAATTATAATTATCGACAAATAATGAGTCCTGTATGGACGATAGAAAACTATCGCAACCATGTTGCTTTAAAATTATTTACGGTAATTTTCTACCATAGTATCATTGCTACGCAATTACTATTATTTAGTGCTGATTAGTTACAAACATTAAACTTGTTGAAAATAAATACACTATTTTTGACAAGCTTTTAATAATAAAAAGATGGACATTTCAATTGTAGTACCTTTATTTAACGAAGAAGAATCATTGCCAGAATTACTGGACTGGATAAACCGGGTAATGGAACAAAACAACTTAATATATGAAGTTGTTATGATTGATGATGGTAGTAAAGATAAATCGTGGCAAACGGTTAATGATCTAAAGAAAAAGTATGCTGCAATAAAAGGGGTTAAATTTCAACGAAATTACGGAAAATCTGCTGCTTTACATACAGGTTTTCAGGAATCTACAGGCGATGTTGTAGTAACAATGGATGCTGATTTACAGGATAGCCCGGAAGAAATTCCCGAGCTTTACCGAATGGTAAAAAAAGAAGGTTTTGATTTAGTTTCTGGCTGGAAAAAGAAACGTCACGATCCATTTTCAAAACGTTTTCCAAGCAAAATATATAATCGAATGGTTCGGATGGTTACAGGCATTAAACTACACGATTTTAATTGTGGATTAAAAGCATATAGCCGCGAACTTGTAAAAAGTATCGAAGTTTATGGCGATATGCATCGATATATGCCGGTATTAGCTAAAGCAGCAGGATTTAAAAATATTGGAGAAAAAATCGTTCAACATCAGGCTCGAAAATTTGGTGTTTCGAAATTTGGTTTTGGACGTGCTCGCGGAATGTTCGATTTATTAACCATTTCATTTATTTCTCGTTTTGGTAAAAAACCTATGCAGTTTTTTGGCACTATGGGTACATTAATGTTTTTTGCCGGATTTATTGCTGCTGGATGGCTTGGTGCTGAAAAATTAATTTCTATGTGGAAAGGAATAAGAGCTCCACTGGTATCTTCCAGTCCATATTTTTATATTGCACTTACTTCGATGATAATCGGAACTCAATTATTTGTAGCCGGATTTCTAGGCGAACTTGTTTCAAGAAGTTCAAGCGACAGGAATAACTACGAGATAGAAGATAGAGCTTAGATATTTAATAATTATTCAGGTATTATTTCCCAACGAAAAAGTAATATTAAATGTCATTCCGCACTAGTTGCGGAATCTTTTGTTTTTCAATATACTAGATTCCTGCATGCGCAGGAATGACATTCTAAATATGATTTTCTACTTGTAAAAATTCTTCCTATAGGCATAAAATTCATCCTGTTTCAAAATTATTCTTTTTATGAACGATTTTATAAAACCTAATCCATAAGCTGTTAACTGAATAAAACTTGAAATAATTGATAAGAATGCTACCTTAAAATTTTTATTTAACCTGAGAGAATCAAAAAATATAAGAACAGCGAAAATACCTAAAGGAATTAAAAAATAAATATCCACAAAACTTAAAAGTATAAGCAATATTGTTCCTGTTAGAAATGAAGCAGGTAAAAAATGAACAATCTTTAGTGAATGCGGGTGTCGTTTATACAAATTAATCCGGGCAATTCCTGAGTTAAAAACCTGCTTGAAAAACTTTTTAAAATCCACCCTCCTCTTATGATAAACTACTGCTTTTTTAAGTAAAGTTGTAGAAAAACCATTTTCAATAATTCGCAAACTCATATCTACATCTTCGCCAAAACGCATTTTTGAGAATCCCTTTGTTTTTTCATATACTAATTTTGAAAATCCCATATTAAAACTACGAGGGTGAAATTTCTTTTCATCTTTCATCCCTCCCCGAATTCCTCCTGTAGTAAAAAATGAAGTCATAGAATAATTAATTGCTTTTTGAATTGAAGAAAAGTCTGGATGTGCCATATCGGGGCCTCCATAAGCATCAACAGGTTCTTCAGACAAACGCTTATTTACTATTTCAAAATATTTTTCAGGAATAATACAATCGCTATCAAAAAATATATGGTAATCGCCTTCTGCTCGTTCAGAACCATAATTTCTTGATTGTCCGGGTCCTGAATTTGGCTTAAAAAAGTATTTTATATCTAAATCTCCCTGATAATCCTCAACTATTTTATCACTTTTTAAAGTCGAACCATCCTCAACAACAATAACTTCAAAATTTTTAAAGATCTGGTATTTCAAACTTTCTAACAGTTCTTTTAATTCATCAGGCCTGTTATAAACAGGTATTATTACACTAAACTTTATCATTTTAAATAATAAATTTTTCTTTCAGGAGCTTAGCAACTTTTTTATCAATAGGAAATGTTATTTCGTTTATATCAAGATCATCTAATTTAATCCATCGAAACGATTGAACTCCATTTTTCTCCTGTTCAAAATTAAACGACTTATTTGATATTTTAAACTTTATCGGATCAATAAATTTTGCCAGGTAATA
>DAOWML010000282.1 GCA_030643125.1 Bacteroidales bacterium | reverse complement strand
GGATCTGATGTTGAAAAATCCGAATCAACTTTAATAAGTGTATGATCGAACTTATAGTTTAGTGTACTGCTTTCTTCATATTTATCAATAATAATTTCAGATTCTTTGTTTCCGTATATAATACAATTTCCAAATAAAGCTTTATTTATTGGCCTGATATTTACATTGCTATTAACATCAACATAATAATTATTTAGTAGGAGCGATGGACTTGTTCTGGTCGAAAATCCCCAATAGTTTCCTATAGTACAATGATAAAATTCGTAAGAGCCACCAATGGTAAGGGCTATTGCAAATTGTCCGCAATTAGTTATTAAATTATTAAATGCTTCAATAGTTGACCCCTGGGCGTAAATACCTACTGATGTCATGTTTTTAATTTTACTATTCGATAATAGCAAAGTTGGTTTTGATAAGTTGGCTAAAGTATCTACTTGAATTCCAATAATTGCATTTTTAATTTCAGAAAAATTAAAAATATTGTCCATACTGCCTGCCATAAGCCAAATACCATTCCATTGTCCTGGAATATCGTCATACATATCTTCTAATCGATCTCCCTGAAAAATAATAGGTAAATCATATGTACCGTTAGCTATAATTGTTCCGGCAACATATAACCTTGAGTTTTTATGAAAATGTAATATTGCTCCAGGCTCAATAGTCAGTACGCTATTCGTATCAACCAGCATTGAATTATAAATTAAGTAAGGTTTATTATTATTCCATGTTTCTGTCCCAACAATATCTCCATTTATAATATTTACATCTTGTCCCCAGGCAATAAGATCAATATCCTGTTGCTTGTTATTAAATGAAAAAATAATTGAGTCTTTAACAACAAGCGGGAGATCAGAATTATTTGGATCGATGGTAATTTCAACAAAAATGTAAAGACTGTCTTTTTCTCTTAGTTCGATATTGTCTAACCTGACTCCCGGATATCCATCAATGTTAAGCCGGTACGGAGAGTTCTCTCCTCCAGCCAGGTATATTGAAGAAATTTTAAGGTTTTTATTATATGGATTTTTCACAGTAAATTTTTGAGTCGCAGAACCTATAGTTGTAAAAACTGTATCAAATAAAATTGTATCTATGGAAAAAATAAGGTTTGCATCAAAAGATGTATTAAATTCTTCTTTCTCGCATGAAAAAAATAATTGTACAATAAGAAGAGGAATTAATAAATATTTTAATGATTTGTGCATTTACTTGATTCAGTTTTGGATTGCTAAATAACATAAAATAAACGGTATAATCTATGTTAAATTTTAAATTATCAAGTTTTTTTATTAAAATTGATACACTTTTTATATTTAATTTTGAAGGTGAAAATTAAATAAATGATTACATTTGTTTTTAATTGATATTAATATATTTCTTTTTTAGCATGCAAGTAGAAAAAGCAAAAGCAGGTAATATTCTGGAAGTAATGTACTTATTACAACATTGTATTGAGGATTTTAACAAAAACAGTGTTTATCAGTGGCATATGTCTTATCCTGATTATTTCAGATTACTTCGTGAAGTTGAAAAAGAAACATTATATATTATTAAGAGTAAATGAGTTTGTATAGGAACAATTACATTTGATGAGCTGCAAGAGTCGGCTTTTGATGAAATTGAATGGAAAAACAATACTGATAAATTCATTGTAATTCATCGTATTGCTGTTTTTCCGACATGGCAAAAAAAGGGAGTTGGTAGAAAGCTTATTGAATTTGCAGAAAAAAAGGCAAAGGAGAGTGGCTACAAATCTATTAGGTTGGATGTTGCCAGTTCAAGCGAGCATTTAATTAAATTGTATGAAAGCATAGGGTATTCTTATACAGGAGATATTCTTTATCCTAAACAAAAAGAACCGTTTAAATGCTTGGAAAAGGTAATTTAATTGTGATGCATAAGTATAAATTATGAGGGAGCTTTTAGCCCCTTTTTTTATAAATAAAAGTCCGGATTAAGACCCGGACTTGCAGAAAGCAATTTTTAATAAAAACCAACTATTAATCCTAAACTATAAATAAATCGTTGAATAATTTACTAACCCTAAAATTTCACCATGAAAATGATTTTGTTTATAGTGTAATTTGCTTTCCTCTATAAAAATCTAATATTTTAGTTCTAAATATATATTCGTATTTAGCTTGTGATAAATCAGATTTTGTTTGATTCAATTCAATTTTAGCTGTTTTATATTCTAAAATATCGACTAAACCAACCTCGTATTTTTGTTCTGTGTATCTGAAAGCTTCTTGCATGGACTCAACAGCCTCAAGGTTAGCTTTATATCTATCCATTGATGCAATAGCCTGTGTTCTTGCTTGTTGAATGCTTTTATAAAGATTTTGTTTTTGTAAATCAAGATTTAATTTTGAATCAGACAAGTTTATTTTTGCCTGGCTGATTGCAGTTCCATTTCTCCAGTTATTAAAAATTGGAATTCTTAATGAGATGAAATAAGCTTGACTTGAATTATCTGGTATCTGGCTTGAAAAAGGATAGTCATCATCAGGATTTTCAATATCTGTATTTAGTTCACTGTATCTTGAACTGTATTGGTAACCAATGGATAGAGTTGGGCTTATTGCTCCTTTTGAAATTGCAAGGTTCTTTTCAAAACTTTTTAACTGTAACTCAGCACTTTTTATTTCAGGAAGGAACTCAACGGCATCATTAAAAATATAATTAACACTAGATACTTCGTCAGCTGATGTAATATCAGGTATAACGGGAAATTCTATTTCAAAATCTGCTGTTTCTTCTAAATTTAATAATTGTGAAAGATCTAAATACGAAATTTTTAAATTATTATCAGCATTAGTTAAGGTTGCTTTTTCTGCAGCAGCCTGGGATTTAATTTGTAATAAATCTCCTTTAGCGGCATTACCTATTTCAAATAACTTTTTTGTTTTTTCAATTTGATCAAGGGTAATATCTAATTGTTCTTGGGCATTATCTTTTAATTCCTTATTTAATAAAATTTGTAAATATGCAGTTGAAACATTTATGGTAATATCATTTTTTACTTTTTCTACATTTTCAAGCTGCAATAAAAAATCTAATTTTGTTTTTTTAATAGTGTTAAAAGTTTGCAATCCAGTAAATATATCTATTTCACCTGTTAAAGACAGATTGCCTCCTTGAAACTTTTCATTGACATAAGAGTAAGTTTCATAATTAATTGCTTTACCGGAATTATAGAAGTGACTTCCATTTGCATTTACATTTGGTATAAGTTCCATTTTAGATTGAAAATAATTTCTTTCTGCAGATTCAGCAGTTAATTCTTGTCTTTTTACGGTAATGTTATTTTCAATTGCATAATTAATACAATCTTCTAATGTCCACACTTTTTGTGCATTCGAAGCAGAAGAAAGTGTAATTGTTAGAGCTGTAATTATTATTAATCTGATAGATTTCATTTTTCCCACTTTATTTTAGTATTCAACATAAATTCGTTTTCAAGTTATCATATATTGTGCCATATAGTATAACGCAAAGTATTACAACTATTTAGTTGGCTTTCAAGTTTTAAATTTT
>DAOWML010000151.1 GCA_030643125.1 Bacteroidales bacterium | reverse complement strand
AACAACAATGGGACTTTCTTTCCTTTATGCACCATTTTTTGCAATTGCACATATCTATAGTTTAATTTCCGAATACGAAGCTGATGGTTATTCTTTGCCTTACCGATTTGCGCTGGTGTTTAGCTCGTTGTTTTATGTCATGATTGGGTTAATATTTTTACAAAAAACACTTAGGAAATTTTATAAAGAAGATATTGTAGCACTTGTTGTTACTGCAATAGGAATTGGGACAAATTTATTTTATTACTACACTTACGAAGCAGCAATGCCTCATGCCTATAATTTTACTTTGATATCTCTTTTCCTATATCAAACCATACGTTTTTATGAAAATCCTACAAACAAAAAAATATTTTGGCTGGGATTAGTAAGTGGATTAATTACATTAATAAGACCAACAAACATTATTATTTTAGTCCTTTTCTTTTTATGGAACATTACATCTGGTAAAGATTTTAAAAACAGAGTTTCTTACTTTTTAAAAGAATATAAATTGGTTTTGTTAATGATTGCAGGATTCATACTAATTTGGATCCCTCAATTCATTTACTGGTACTGGGTTTCTGGTAAGATATTTTATTTCTCGTATGGTGAGATTGGAGGAAAATTCTTCTTTTCAAATCCTCAAATAAAGAATATCTTAATTAGTTATAAAAAAGGATGGTTTGTTTATACTCCGATTATGCTAATCGCATTTATAGGAATATTTACATTACCAAAGCAGAAGAAAGGATTATTTTTTCCGATTTTATTATTCACTTTATTAAACATTTACATTCTGGCATCGTGGTGGTGTTGGTGGTTCGGCGGATCTTTCGGACTTAGAGCTTTTATCGATTCTTATGCGATAATGGCTATTCCCCTTGCTTCGATTATCAGTACATTAAGTTTTAAAAAATACCTTAAATATCTAAGCTTTGGATTTATTTTTTTACTAATAGTTTTTAATATTTTTCAGATACAACAATACACAAATCAGGCAATACATTATTGGTGGATGAATAAAGCCACATACTGGGAAACATTTCTGAAATTACGACCAACAGAACGATATTGGGAATTAATAACATTACCAGATTATGATAAAGCAAGAGAAGGAATTTATGTAGAAATAAAACCTGAATACAAGAAAAAAGAGAAAAAGCCAATTGCTCCATCAAAAGATAAAATAATTACACTTATTATTGAAAACATTAAAAATGACTCCATCCTATACTCTGATTTAGAAATTAAAGCTAATGCTTCAGATATTACAATTAATTCTATTTTAATAACTGAAGCTGAAAATATATGGCTTATTGATTCAACTGAATATAAAAAAGAATTAATTGTCGAAAAATTAATTCTGTCATTACGAAATAACAGTCAATTAATGGAGCAAGTTGAAAAAAAAGCAAAAAAGAAAGATATTAGTATCGATTCAATGCTTGTGCTTGATGCAATTTGGTTATACGAAAACAATAAATACTGATGATTAACAATAAAACTATTGCTGTAGTTATTCCGGCTTATAATGAAGAAAAGCAAATAGGCTTAGTTCTGGAAACAATGCCTGATTATGTGGATAGAATAATCCTGGTAAATGATTGTTCAACAGATAACACAAAGCAAGTTACGGAATCATACTTCGAAAAATTAGGTTCTCGAGAAATTCCCGAAATGACTATTCCTAAAAATAAAGGAATTTATTCAAGAGCTGATGAGATACTTGAAGTAATTAGAAAAAAAGAATCAGAATATTTCCCGGAATCTACAGTAAATCATCCTGAAAAAGACAATAGGCTAGTAGTTATAAGTTTAAAGAAGAATGGTGGTGTTGGTAGTGCAGTATCAGTAGGTTACAAATGGGCAAAAGATAACAAAATAGATTGTACAGTTTCAATGGATGGTGACGGTCAAATGGATCCATCTGAATTAAAAGATTTATGTTTGCCTGTAATTAACAACGAGGCAGACTGGGCAAAAGGAAATCGATTTGCTCATAGTAGTGCTCCTTTTTTAATTCCAAGGAAAAGATTTTTAGGAAATGCTGTTCTTTCTATTCTTACAAAAATCGCATCAGGTTATTGGGAAATTTCTGATACACAAACAGGCTATGCAGCTCTATCCTATAAAGCCATATCATCTATAAAACTTTATAAATTATATAAAAGATATGGAATGCCAAACGATCGAATTATTAAGCTAAATATTGCTGGTTGCACACTCAAAGAAGTTCCTGTAAAACCGGTTTACGATATTGGTGAAAAATCAACTATGAGAATACGAAAAGTTGTAAGACCTATTGCATGGTTGTTATTCAAATCATTTTTCAAACGAATCTGGATCAAATATCTTTATAAAAGTTTTCATCCTTTATTTATTTTATATCATTTTTCATTTATTCTTTTATTACTTGCCATACCTTATGGAATAAAAATCATTTTGCTTGTAATTGAAGGTTTAAAAGCGAATCCCGTAACAGTAATGGCATTTATGTTTTTATTTATAAGCGGTTTTCAATCATTAATGTTTGCCATGTGGATGGATATACAGGATAATCAGAGATTATATAAAAATTAGAGAGTTTTTTTTAGTACGATTGCAAGTCCAAATATAAATACTTCCCCAATAAGAAACCATACTCTGGCAAAAATTGAAAATGATATGGCCATTTCCGGCGAAACTCCATTTGATATTAAAAAAAGCGTTATTATCCCTTCGCGAACACCAATACCACCAGGAAAGATTATGGATATTAATCCAATCGAAATACTCAAAGGAAATGCAAAAGCATAATAAATTGGAGTAATATCAAAAACAGACACAAGTAAAAAATAAAAGCCGGCAGTCCAAAAAATCCAATAAATACTAATAGATAATGTGAGTTGAAAAAATTCTTTGGCATTTATTTTTGGTAAATCAATCTTTCTCTTAAAAATACTATTCCAGATACTTTCAAATAATCTTTGTATCGACCTTGAAAACAACAATAGAAATAATAATAAAGTAAAAGAAATAATAATCCAGGAATAGTTTTTTATCTTATCGGTTTGTAAAATCGGATAAATGCTAATTAAAAAACCCAAACATAAATAAACCAGTTGTTCTTTTAAAGAGATAAATGACAGCTTCTTAATTCCAGCATTTTCATTTTCAACTAATGCAGCACGTCCAATAATTGTCCAGATTCGTCCGGGGATATACTTAGCAAATACAGGCATCCCGTGCGAAACAATGGCTTTTTTATTTGATATATATATTCCATGTAGTTTAAGAGCAACCTTCCAGCTAATGGCCGAGAAAATAAAACCGAGAAGTAAGAAAACAACAGAGATAATAAAATAAGAATAATTAAGCTCAATATTTCTAAAAACCAAGAAATCCAGATTATACAAATAAAATAACAATGCTAATATTGAACCGTATATTAATATTTTTAAGATTACTTTCATTAAACAATGCTATTAAAAAAGTAATTTTGTTTTCTTTGATATAAGATTGATTCTTTAATTATGAAAAAAAGCATTTTACAAAAAAAATCGTATCAAAAAATATTCTTCGTAACATCTATACTAATCAATATTATTTTAGCTGTAATCATATTTGCAACAATCAACGAAAAACAAATTTACACATATTTTAATTCAGATACGCTTTACCTTCCCTCCATTTACAAAGATCTTTTTATTGATAAAAGCGGATTTGCAGGATGGCATTTAAATGGAGCTCCCAATTTTTTACCTGATATGTTGTTGTTTTTCATAGTAAGAAGCTTTTTCAATCATTTTATCCCTGCATGCTTAATTTTTAGTCTGGTTCAACTAACAATTATATTTTTATTGCTTTCTGGTCTTTATAAAGTCATCTTCAAATCAATAAATTTTATTCATTTAAATTTTGCTGTTTTACTGATGACTCTATTTTTATTAGTATCACTGGTAAATAATGATTTTGTATATACTTTTTATTTGTTAAGCATCAGTTATCATCTGGGTGCTTTTATCATGTTTTTAATTTCTTTTATTCTACTTTTTAAATATTTGAAATCCGGAAAAACCATTCATCTTATTATTCTATTCATAATAAGTATTTTATCTGTTATTAATGATAGATTATATATTGTTATGTTTTCGTTTCCGATATTCTCTCTAATATTTGTTTTCTTAATTCACATCGAAAATAAAAAAAGGTACATAAAAGTATTAGTTGCAAATTCTGTTTCAATATTAATTGGCTTGTTTTTATTCAGAATGTTAAAATTATCCGGTTATATTCATATTATTGGTTTATCCTGGAAAGTTTTCAACTTTAACAATATTACTCCTGCCCTAAAAATCTTCCTTGAACAGCATACACATTATATAATGGAATTAGATTTCAGGGGAATAATTGATATTTTATTTTTATTGAGTTTTGCTATTCACCTGTATCTTCTAATTAAAAATAGCATTTTAGCTATCAAGAAAAAAAAGTTCAACGAATTAGAATTTATATACTTATTAATTTTCATTCCTGTTTTATTCATTGTACTTGTAACTCCAATAATTAATGGCAATTATGTAAGCTGGGCACTTTTAAGATACAATATTTATAGTTTGTACTTGGGAATATTTAGTTATGCTTATTTAATTTACAAGTTACATGAAGCGAAACGATTTTCAGCAAACTATTTAATAGTATTCATTGTTTTAATCATGTTTGTTGAATCAATTTTTATAATTAAAAAAGTTCGTAATAATAATTTATCAAAAGGATTAAATAATTTTATGACTTATTATCCTGAGAGTGTAAAATGTATTGACCAGTTATCAAAACAAGAGGATCTAAAATTTGGAGTTGCTGAATATTGGAAAGCTAAATACATTACTATGTTTTCGAAAGAAGATGTACGTGTTTATACAATTCTGGATAATCTTTCTATTTGGTATCATGTTATGAATGAAAACTGGTATTTTCAGAATAAAAAAGGGAAGTTTGGTAATCCTGAATTTAACTTTATTATATCAAACAAAATTAACAGAAATAAAATCATTGAACATTTAGGAAATCCTAAGGATACAATTACATGTGTTGATAATATAGAAATTTTGAAATTTTCGCAATTTCAATTTGATAAAAAAACAAGAAAACCGTCAATAATAGATTAAAATGGCCAAAGGAAAAGAATCAAAACCACATATTGGAATTTACAAAAGACATAACAATGAAAAGCATTCGTTAATAAATTCGTTTTTATATAAACGATACTCTTATCTTACTCAAATCTTAAAAAAATAATTCTTTAACCAATATTTATAAATCGGGTCAAGAAAACTTACCACATTCCCCTGTATATCAATAATTTCTTTATTCAATAAGGCTTGCTTAATTCTCAATATATTTGCTGATGTTCCTAAACGAAATTCCTGCAAAGTCTTTTTTGAACTCAGTTGTGTTGCTTCGCTTAAAACAGCCTTTAAAAAGTTTACTTGAGTATTACTTAATTCATCAGTTAAGGATTGAAAGAGAAGATTAAGCTGTAACTTACAACTTTGTGAGTTTGAGTAGCGCTAACCAAAAACTTATACTTTTAGCTTTTATATTTCTTTTAATATTTTAATATACTCTTCCGGTGTAATTTCTATTTCCCTTAAAATTTGACGGATTAACGAACGTCCGATTTCCTGATTACCATGATGTGGCAAAGTAGTATACCTTCCATCAGGATGACGATAAAATACGTGACTCCCCTTTTGTCGTTTTATCTCAAAACCCAGATAAAAAAGAAGCTTTTCCAGTATTTTAACTTTTACAATAGGAAGTTTTGAACTCATACAGCAACGGATATCTGTTGAAAACCTATAAAATCAGGCAGGTCATTTATTTCCTCTTTCGTCATTTCTTCAAGGCATAACTGAACTACTTCTTGTAATTTTTTGTATAATTCATCTAAAGTAGCTGCTTGTGTATGAGCTCCCGGTAAACCTGGAACAATACCAATATATTGGCTTATTTCTTTGTCCCTGGTTATTTCTGCAGTAAATTTAAATGATTTCATTGCTGATATTTTCTACAAATTTAACGTTTTTTATACACTTTTAGTTCTATTTTAATTTATAATTGTGATATATATTT
>DAOWML010000288.1 GCA_030643125.1 Bacteroidales bacterium | reverse complement strand
CAACGATTAGCAGTTTTAGAGGCAGTAATTGAGTTAGGTAATCATCCTTCGGCCGAAAAGGTGATAGAATTCATCAAATCAAATCACCCAAATATAGCGGTTGGTACAGTGTACAAAACGCTTGAAACTTATGTCGAAAAGGGAATTGTTAAAAAGGTAAAGACAGATAGAGACATTATGCGTTACGATGCTGTTTTAGATAAGCACCATCATTTATATTGTTTAGAATCGGAAAGAGTAGAAGATTATTACGATGATGATTTAAACAAAATGATTGAAGACTATTTCAAGAAAAATGAAATTAAAAATTTTAAAATAGAAGATATAAAATTACAAATAATAGGAAGCTTTTTAAATAATCAATAATAATTAAACAATAATAAATTTAAAAATCATGGAAGAAAAATTAGAACAACAAGAAGTAATTTCAATGCCACGTATTGGCGATGCTGCACCGGAATTTAAGGCAATAACAACTCAGGGAGAAATAAATTTTCCATCAGATTATAAAGGAAAATGGACAATATTATTTAGTCATCCTGCAGATTTTACACCGGTTTGTACCTCGGAGTTTATGACATTTGCTAGTATGGAAAAGCAATTTAATGAAGCAAATTGTGATCTTATAGGTTTATCTATTGATGGATTATATAGCCATATTGCATGGTTGCGTACCATTAAAGAAAAAATTGAGTATAAAGGCATGAAAGATATCGAAGTTAAATTTCCTTTAATTGAAGATATCAAAATGGATGTAGCCAAAAAATATGGTATGATTCAACCTAACGAAGATACTACAAAAGCAGTAAGAGCTGTATTTTTTATCGATCCTAAAGGAATTATTCGTGCCATTATTTATTATCCATTAAGTTTAGGACGTAATTTCGATGAGCTTTACAGGGCCCTTATTGCTATGCAAGCTGCTGACGAATTTGGAGTAGCAACACCGGCTGACTGGCGTCCTGGCGATGATGTAATTGTATCACCTGCAGGATCATGTGGGATGGCTGAGGAGCGTATGGAAAGTAAGGATATGAAATGTGAAGATTGGTTCTTCTGCACAAAAAAGTTAGATAAAGATGAAGTAATGAAAAAAGTCCTGAAAAAATAACTTTTTAAAGAAAATAGTTCTAAAAAGAGGGTGTTTATTTTAAGCACTCTCTTTTTTGTTAATAACAAAGTCAATAGTTTAATATTTTTTTATAAATTTACTTTCCTTTTTAATATTCTTTTATATGAAAGTTTTAAGTTTATTATTTACTGCTTTTATTTCTGTTTTATTGTTTTCGTGTAATAACATAAACTTTAATAATAAAAAACAATCAATCGAAAAATATTGGGAAACGCTTGACTCAAGTGGGTTTTCTGTTTACCTGGGTAGCGCCATAAAGAAACAGGAGATTTTTACAAATGCAATAACTGCAGATTTAGAAACAGACGAAGTTGCAAGTGAACCGGGAGTTGATGCTGCTGATGATCCTGCTATTTGGGTAAATACAGAGAATCCTGAAAAAAGTTTAATACTTGGTACTAATAAAAAAGGCGGTGTTCATGTTTATAATTTGAATGGGAAGGAACTACAATATGTACAACCCGGTTGTATTAATAATATCGATTTAAGAGATGATTTTGTTTATAATGATCAAAATGTTGTTCTGGTTGCAGGTAGTAACTGTACATTAAATTCTGTTTTATTGTTTTATATTGATAAAAAGACTCTTACATTATCGGATACCATTTTAAATTTTAAATCTTCGGTTGATTTGGTGTATGGCCTTTGTATGTATAAAAGTGCAGTAAGTGGGAAATATTATGTATTTGTGAACGGAGAAGGAGGTGAAGTTGAGCAATGGGAACTGAATTTGCAAAATGGAAAACTAGGTGCCGATCTTGTTCGTAATTTTAAAGTTAGTAGTAAACCTGAAGGAATGGTTGCTGACGATAAAGAAGGGATTTTATATATTGGAGTTGAAGAAGAAGGTATTTTAAAGCTAAATGCAGAACCTGAATATGAATTTGAAACCATTTGGGTAGAAGGCAGTAACCCTTCCGATCGATCACTTGTATCTTCCGATATTGAAGGACTGGCATTATATAAAACCAATGAAAAAACTTATCTTATAGCTTCAAGCCAGGGGAATTTTTCTTATGCAGTTTTTGAAACAGGCGAAACTGATAAATACTTATTTAGCTTTGTAATTGACGATGGCAAAATTGATGGAGTTTCTGAAACAGATGGTCTTGAACTTGTTAATTTCCCTCTTAATGAAAACTTTCCTAAAGGAATGCTGGTAGTACAAGATGGATATAATTTTAGTAAGGATACTTTAAGAAATCAGAATTTCAAATACATTTCCTGGGAAAAAATCGAAACATTTATAAAGAATCAATAAATTATACGTGATTATTAATCTCTTAAATTAGAATGATTTACTAATTATTTTATTTGATAATTTGATTTAGTTCTATTTTTACGCTATTTTGAGAACAATTAGCAAAAGGATTTATGATAGGATTCGGTCAAATATTAATTATTCTATTTGCATTTATCTGGGTTGTTATTGCCAGCAATCAGGTAGCTAAATTCTTTCAGAAAATAAAATTTCCGTTAATTACAGGTTTCCTTTTATCCGGAATAATTATTGGACCTTACGGTTTGGATTTAATTCATATTGATTCAATTGGCAAATTAGATTTTGTTAACTATACTTCTCTTGCTTTTATCGCTTTTGCTGCAGGTGCCGAGCTTTATCTTAAAGAGATACGAAATATTATTAAAAGTATTGTATGGAATTCATTCGGGCAATTAGTTGTTACTTTTATTCTTGGGTCATTAACTATGTATTATATTGCCGATATTGTTCCTTTCATGCAAGGAATGTCTCATGAATCAAAAATTGCTGTATCAATTTTAACAGGAACTATATTTGTCGCACGATCGCCTTCATCTGCAATCGCTGTGATCAGTGAAATGCGTGCAAAAGGGCCCTTCACAAAAACGGCTATAAGTGTTACGGTAATTGCAGATGTATTGGTTATTTTACTTTTCACAATTTGTTTGTCAATAGCAAGTATATTGATTCATGGAACCGATTTTCATTTAAATTTTATTATTTATATAATATTTGAGTTAATACTCACATTTATATTGGGGTTTATTCTTGCAAAAATTATCGAAGTTTTACTATCGATTCCGGTATCTGATTATATAAAAGCTATTTTTATTTTAATGCTTGGATTTGGTGTTTATGAATTATCTCATTTCTTACGTGATAATACTATTTTTTCACTTCCATTTGAATTGTTAATTGAGCCTTTACTGGTTTGTATTATTGCGAGTTTTTGGATTACCAATTATAGTAAGATAAAACTTGATTTTTATAAAATTATTGGAGATACTGGTCCTTTGGTTTATGCTGCTTTTTTTACTCTTACAGGAGCAACAATGTCAATAGAT
>DAOWML010000115.1 GCA_030643125.1 Bacteroidales bacterium | reverse complement strand
GATTATAGCACATTAAGACAGAAAAATAAATATTGAAAGATTTAAAAAAAGAGAACCAGGAAGTTTGAGATAGAAGTTATTATATTTTGCAATTCATTAAAGATATGCAATAACATTTAATCATTTCCACTAAAATAACAGCAGGACTTTAAAACTAAAGATATATGGCAAACGAAGAATTAATAAAAGATGCTTTTCAGGAGAAGGGCTGGAATGAAATTCAAACAACAGATACCTGGGCCATTTTTAAAATAATGGCAGAATTTGTTGAAGGTTTTTCGAAACTATCTCGAATTGGGCCTTGTGTTTCAATCTTTGGATCTGCAAGAACAAAACCTGATAATAAGTATTTTAAACTCGCTGAAGATATTGCTTTCAAACTTACACAACAAGGGTATGGTGTAATTACAGGTGGTGGCCCCGGTATTATGGAAGCCGGAAATATGGGAGCAAAGAAGGGTAATGGGAAATCGGTAGGTTTAAATATTGATTTACCTTTTGAGCAATCCGCTAATGTATTTATCGACCCTGACAAACTAATAAGTTTTGAGCATTTTTTTGTAAGAAAAGCAATGTTTATGAAATATGCCCAGGGATTTATCGTATTACCAGGCGGTTTTGGTACTTTAGATGAGCTTTTTGAGGCAATTACCTTGATTCAAACTGAAAAAATAGGTAAATTTCCTATTATCCTGGTTGGATCATCCTATTGGCAGGGATTAATTAACTGGGTTGAAGAAATAGTCTTGCTTGAGGAAAATAATATTAACAAAAAGGACCTTAATTTAATTAAGATTGTAGATACCGCCGATGAGGCTGTTGAAAAAATCAATGAATTTTATTCTGAATATTTATTGAGTCCAAACTTTTAATTTGTTATTTTTAACAGGGTGTAATTATTAACAAAGCACCAAAGTTATTAACAATTGTTAATAACCAATGTTGATATTTTGTTATTATTGTATTATTATAGTTATTTTTATTGAGCCTTGGGAATTTAATAATTACTTATATGATTAAACATTTATTGCTTCTTGTAAATATGTTTGTCCTGCTAGTCCTGAATTTTATCTTTTCAGACGTAAGCGTGGATATGAATGCTCCCGGACAAGTAGAAGCAGGAAATGAGATTTATGTTGAAATTACATTAAATAAATCTGATTTTGATAGTTTTGCCAGATTTCAACAGGAAATCCCTGCAGGTTTAACTCCCGTCCCGGTTAATACCGCAAATGCTGATTTTAGTTTTAAAGATCAAAAAATAAAATTTATATGGTTAAAACTTCCTGCTGATCAAGAAATAACAATATCATATAAATTACAAGTTGATCAAAGATTAAAAGGAACTTTTAATCTAAATGGAACATTTTCTTATATTGCCGATAATGATAGAAAATCGGTAGAAGTTGATTCTAAGTACATAGTAATAAATCCTTCCTCAACTATTGACCCTAAATTGATTGTTGATATTAACGATTTTAAAAATCTTGTAGCTCCGGTTCAAAAAACAGGACAAGGAGTTGAACAGGTAAAATGTATACGACAAACACCATATCTTGCTCAGGGAAGTAACGAATACATGGTAAACTTACTTGTAAATAAGGGTAATAAGGAGAAATTTGCAAAGATACAGGAAACGATTCCTGAAGGATTTTCTGCTGTTGCATTAGAAAGTAAAAAAGCAATTTTTACTTTTAAAGATCAAACCGTAAAATTGTTATGGATGAACTTGCCAACCGATCCTTATTTTGTTGTTTCATATAAACTGGTTCCGAACAAAAGCCTTACTGAAAAACCAAATATGGATGGAACTTTTTCGTACATTGAAAACGACAATACTTTGAGCATCAATATAATTGAGGAAGATGTTAATTTGGAAAATGTGTCGATGGAAAATTTATTGGCTATAATTTCTTCAACCAGAGAAGCTATAACCGGGCCAATTGATTATGTTCAGCCACAAGATTACACAGGTAAAGTAAAAATTGAAATAGCTGAGAGTGCTTTAAAATTGATTCGCGAGAATACAAAACTTATAAATATGCTGGAGCCTGAATCGGGAATTTATTACAGGGTTCAAATTGCAGCTGGTCATCGACCAATTAATATAAGCAGATATTTTAATAAATATAACTTAGATAAAGAAGTACGAACTGAGTTCCACGAAGGCTGGAGAAAGTATTCCGTTGGATCGTTCTATGTTTATAAAGCAGCTCGTGATTATAGAGTACATGTTTGGAATACAACAACAATAGATGATGCTTTTGTCTCCGCATATAATGAGGGGAAACGTGTTACGGTGCAGGAAGCATTAATGATTACAAGCCATGAGTGGTATCGTTAATTATAATTGATTTGTTCTAATGAAATTGTATAAGTTTTTACCTGTATTACTAGTTCTCTTTTTAAGTGCTCAGATTGTATTTGCACAGGGAGGCTACGAAGATTTATTATATCAGGAAGTAGAAGTCGAAAATCCTGTTTATATGCCTGTAATTGGAATTGGTACAGGTGTGATTAATTATTATGGAGAGCTGCAAAACGACTTTAGCAATATGATTCAGGGACAACCTGCCTTACGTATAAATGTATATCAGTATGTTGATAACAAGCATTTCTGGAAGATTAATATAAATGCAACTGTTGGTAATATTTCCGGCTATGAACGATCATTTGAGGATACCTCAAAGAATCTGAATTTTGAATCAACTTTATTTAGTGTTGGTTTAAACGTAGAATATAGTTTTGGTAATATCTATAAAGGAGAAAGGAAGATTGTTCCATTTCTCTCTATTGGGGGCGAGTATATAAGTTTTAACTCTAAGACAGATATTGTATATAAAGAAAACGGGGTAACTTTAGGTAATTATGTTTATTATCCTGATGGAACAATACGTGTGGGAGATCGTTTAGTAACCCGCGATTATGATTATGAAACCGATATTCGAAGCTGGAATCCTTACGTTAGAGAAGATTATACACCAAGTTCATTTTCTATTGTTGCAGATCTGGGACTGGATTTTAAAGTTAGTGACAGAGTCGCTTTAAGGCTTGCAACATCATTACACTATACTTTTACCGATGACATAGATGGTGTTAGTTTTGAAAATACTATAGGTAGAATTGGAGATACAAAAATGGATATGTTCTCGTTCACTTATGTTTCTTTAAATATTGATTTATTTTCTGAGGCAAAAACTAAAATGATAGAAAGTCTTTTTGCTGATGTTTCAGGTGATTTTGATTATACTTTAATAGCCGATGATGACAGAGATGGAGTGTTGAATTTAGCAGATAATTGTCTGGAAACGCCTGCCGGAGTTCCTGTTGATTCTGTTGGATGTCCGCATGATGATGATAGAGATGGTGTTCCAAATTATATAGATAAAGAACAGTTTTCAAATAAAGGAGCTATTGTAGATGAGTTTGGTGCAGAATTGAGCGCAAACAAAATACGCGAAGGCTTATTCTTGGATTTAACAGCTGTTGAGCGTACCGAAGCTTATATGATGCCGGTTGGATTAGGATGGTCGAAATATTCTGAGATGACAAATGTTGAAATTCCTGAAAAGTATAAAAAACTTGATCAGGATGGTGATGATTATATTTCTTTCGATGAGCTACTAGACGCTATAAATGGATTCTTCGATTTTGATTCAGAATTTAATACAGATGATATATACGATCTGAATAATTTCTTTTTTGCTCAATAAAGTGATATAGATTATTTAGTATTTTCTTACTCGCTCCATATCGCGATTAAGATCTTTCTTTTTAATTTCGTGGCGTTTATCAAATTCCTGTTTCCCTTTTGCCAAAGCGATATTTACCTTTGCCCAACCATTATCGTTAATAAAAATACGGGTAGCCACTATTGTTAAACTTTTTTCTGTTGATTTGCGTTCAAGTTTTTTTAGCTCACGTTTGTTAAGGAGCAATTTTCTATCTTGTCCGGGATCATGATTATAATGAGTTCCAAAAGCATATTCAGTAATATTTAATCCCCTGATAAAAAGCTCTCCATTAATAAATATACAATAAGCATCACCAAGGCTGGCTTTGCCTAAACGAATAGATTTTATTTCTGTACCGCTTAGTTTAATTCCTGCCGTATATTTTTCAATGAATGTATAATTGAACGAAGCCTTTTTATTCCTTATGTTAATCTTGCTTTGCATGAAACATCTCTTTTATAGCGTGCAAAGGTATAGATTTAATTTGATCTAAAATAAATTAAAATTATAAATGCCCGCTGTTGCATTAGCCAACCATTATGGCAGGAAGGAATGAACTAAAAATTATCCATTAACAATTTTTAATTTTAGTAAAAGAAATTTCTTTATTCTAATTTTGTTAAAAATAATAAAGTGATATGAATATTAAATACGATATGTTGACCATTCTTGGGCCAACAGCAGGTGGTAAAACATCGCTTGCTGCAAGAATGGCTTATATTCTTGATGGTGAGATAATTAGTGCTGATTCAAGACAGGTATATCGTAGAATGGATTTAGGAACCGGTAAGGACCTTGATGATTATATTGTTGAGGGAAAACAAATTCCGTATCATTTGATTGACATAGTTGACACCGGCTATAAATACAATATTTATGAATATCAGAAAGATTTCCTGGAAGTGTATTCGGAAATACAAAAAAGAAAAAAGCTTCCTGTTTTTTGTGGTGGTTCGGGAATGTACCTTGATGCTGTTTTGAAAGGATATAAGTTAATACCGGTTCCTGCAAATGACCAATTAAGAAATGAACTTGAAAATAAAAGTACCGAAGAATTAAGTACAATTTTAAAATCTTTTAAAAAAATACATAATACTTCAGATACCGACTCTCGTAAAAGAGTAATTAGAGCTATTGAAATTGAAACGTTTTATGATGAGTCTAAAGATATTGATGATTATTTTCCAGAAATCAATTCGCTTTTAATAGGAGTGAAATTTGACAGGGATTCACGCCGAAGAAGAATAAGCGAGCGATTAAAACAACGTTTAGACGAAGGCATGATTGATGAAGTTAAACGCATTCTGGATAGTGGTGTTTCTCCTGAAAATCTCATATATTATGGTTTAGAATACAAATATATTACCCAACATGTTATTGGAGAAATTACCTTCGAAGAGATGTTTAAACAATTAGAAACCGCAATTCACCAGTTTGCAAAACGCCAAATGACCTGGTTTAGAGGAATGGAACGAAAAGGTTTAAAAATACATTGGTTGGATGGTTATGCATCAATGAAAGAAAAAACAGATCGGGTTTTAGCTTTACTAAAAAGCAGGTAATTAGAAAATAAACCAATTAAATTGATCTAATTTATAAATAATAAAAATAGTTATTGTTAGATTTATTAGTGAAAATATGTAGTTATAATGTTCTCGGTATTTTTTAAACTTTCTTCTAAATAGTATCGCCAGATTAGGGATAAACAAACAAGTTAATAAAGTAAAAAAGAACACTTCGCTTATTTGATGTTCAATATCGCTTGGGCCATATAACATAAATAAATATACACTAATTAGAAGAACAGCTATATAAATTAAGTAAGAAATTTTAAAAATTAAAGTAGAAACCAGTCTTTTATAGTTTAGCAGGAAAGGCTTTACAATTATAAATGCCAAAACATATATAATCAAAAAAGCAATCATTAATAAAAAATGGAAAATAGTGCACATTGTTTAAGCTTTATTACCGAATAAAAATCACACTAAATTTACATGATTTTGAGATTAAAAGCAAAAGGCTGGAAATGAATGATTCCAGCCTTTACGTATTTATGTTATTAATTAAAGTCTATTCCTCGCCTGCCGGACGAGCAGGTTCATCTTTAAGCCATTGATCGAGCCAGCTATAAAATTCTCTTTGCCATAATATGCCGTTTTGCGGACTTAATACCCAATGGTTTTCGTAAGGAAAATGCAAATATTTACTTGGAATACCTCTTAATTGTGCAGCATTATATGCGCTCATTCCCTGGGTATATACAATACGATAATCTTTTTCACCATGAATAACCATAATTGGAGTATCCCATTTATTAACAAATTTGTGAGGTGAATTATCATAAGATTTTTTATTAGATTTATCCCAGTATGGCCCGCCAATATCCCAGTTTATAAAGAACATTTCTTCTGTTTCAAGGTACATAGATTCAAAGTTAAAAATACCATCGTGTGCAATGAAAGCATCAAATCGGCCTTCATGATGACCTGCAAGCCAGAATACAGAAAAGCCACCGTAACTTGCACCAATTGCTCCCAGGTTATTTTCATCAACATAAGGTTCCTGAGCCAAAGCATCTATTGCACTAAAGTAATCTTTCATGTTTTGTCCGCCGTAATCGCCACAAATTTGATCGTTCCATTCCTTACCAAACGATGGTAATCCACGGCGATTAGGAGCAACAATAATATAATCATTAGCTGCCATCATTTGGAAATTCCAGCGATACGAATAAAACTGACTAACCGATCCATGAGGGCCTCCCTGACAATATAATAAAGTCGGGTATTTTTTGTCAGGATCAAAATGTGGCGGGTAAATAACCCAAACTAACATATCTTTATTATCGCTTGTTTTAATCCATCTTTCTTCAATATTTCCATAAGTTAACTGGTCATGAAGATTTTTATTTATGAATGATAGTTGAGTTTCTTCACCCGTTTCAGAATTAATTGCAAATATTTCAGTCGGGAAAGTCATACTTTGTTTAGATCCGATTAACTTGCCCCCAAATGGATGTACAGACCTGTAATTGTGAATTCCATTAGTTATTTGCTTAATTTCTTCAGATTCAATATTTAAATTATAGATTTGGAATCTGGCATGATAGTCGCTTTTAAAATAAATTGATTTACTATTATCTGTCCAGGATAAAGCATGTACATTCTGGTCAAAATTAGCGGTATAATCTTTTCTTTCGCCACTTTCGAAATTAAGTATGAATAATCTGTTCTGATCAGATTCATATCCGTCTCTTTCCATACTTTCCCAGGCAATCATTTTACCATCAGGAGAATAAACAGGGCTTACATCGTATCCCATTAGTCCTTTAGTTATATTTTTTGTTTTTTTCGACTCCAGATTGTAAATGTAAATAGCAGAGTTGGTTGATAAAGTATATTTTCTGCCAGCCATTTTCTTACAAGTGTAAGTTATTTCTTCACTGTCAGGGCTCCAGTTAATTTGTTCCATTCCTCCGAAAGGTTCCATAGGGCTG
>DAOWML010000334.1 GCA_030643125.1 Bacteroidales bacterium | reverse complement strand
TAAAATTCGATAAGGAACTTTTAAATAATTATGAAACTCTTATAAAAAGTGAATGCTGGATTTCTTGCCAAAATGATATACGTAAGCTTGATTTATTTACAATACAAAATTGGTTAGAAAAATTAGCAATTGAGCGACTAGAGGAAAAATCTGAGAGAATAAACGAATTATTAAAACAAACAAATAACAGTTGGGAAACCGCATTTTATTTTCAATTGGCACGTAATTTCGGGTTTAAATTAAATTCTGATCCATTTGAGTTGTTAGCAAAATCATTGCCATTAGCCTATTTGGCGAAACATAAAGATGATCTTTCCCAAATCGAAGCATTGTTATTCGGACAGGCAGGATTTTTAAATGATGAGTCTGGAGATGATTATTACGAGAGGCTCAAAAAAGAATATCAATATCTGCAAAAGAAATTTAATTTAAAACCAATCGAGAAACATTTATGGAAATTTCTGAGATCACGACCCGGTAATTTTCCGACAATCCGAATTGCACAATTTGCCATGTTGGTATACAAATCAACTGCCTTGTTTTCAAAAATACTGGAAACAAAAACGATAAATGATTTTTATAAACTATTTATTGTAGAACCTTCTGATTATTGGAAAAATCATTATGTATTTAATAAGGAGTCAATTAAAAAGTTCAAGACTATTGGAAAATCAGCTGTAGATATTATACTTATAAATACAATTGTTCCTTTTTTGTTTATTTACGGAAAAGCCAAAGGAATACAAGACTTGCAAGATAGATCTATTAGTTTGTTAGAAAGTTTAAAACCCGAAAAAAACTCTATCATAACAAAATGGAATGATTTAGGCATAAATGTTTCAAATGCATTTGACACTCAAGCTTTAATTCAGTTAAAGAATAATTATTGTAATCTAAAAAAATGCTTAAATTGCCAAATCGGAAATTATATAATTCGAAATAATAAATGAAAACAAGCGGTTTAGGTAAAGAAAATTTCAGATCCGTATATGTGGCAATCGGTTTGTTAATGTTAATAGTTATTACAGGAATAACCGGTTATGTTTTAATTGAAGGATTTACTTTTACTGAGGCTTTTTTTATGACAATTATTACAATCTCTACGGTGGGTTTTCGAGTAGTACACCCACTCTCAGAATTTGGGCAATTTTTTACTGCATTTTTAATTGTTATTAGCTTCGGAATTTTTGCATATGCAGTTACAACCCTTACAAGATATATTGTTGATGGTGTTTTAAGAAATTATTTAAAAGATAACAAAGTGAAAACCAAGATCGAAAAATTAAACAATCATGTTATTGTTGTCGGATATGGAAGAAATGGACAACAAGCGATAGAAGAACTTAAAAAGCTTAAAACCAGTGTTGTTATTGTAGATAATAAAGAATCTATAATTGAAACAATAAGAGAAAATGCAGATTTGCTTTATATTCAAGGTGATGCTACAGAAGATGAAACTCTGGATAATGCCAGAATTGATCATGCAAAAGCACTGATTACCGCATTGCCTAATGATGCTGATAATCTTTTTGTAGTGTTAACAGCCAGGGCAATGAACCCTGATATTACTATTATTAGCAGGGCTCAGAATTTTAATTCTGATAAAAAATTACGAAGTGCAGGTGCAACTAATGTAATTATGCCCACTAAAATTGGGGGACAACGAATGGCAAAATTAGTTGCTCAACCCGACATTGTTGATTTTCTAGAATATATAATGCTTCGTGAAAGTGAAGAAGTTTATATTGAAGAAATTTCGTGCAAAAACATGTCTGCTCAGTTTACCGGAAAATCAATAGGAGAATGGTCAATTAGAAGTACAACAGGAGCTAATATTATAGGTTTAAAAACTGCTGATAACAATTATATTGTTAATCCATCGCCGGATGTAAAAATTACCGGTAACGATCAAATTTTTGTTTTAGGCAATCCAGAACAAGTTGAAAAATTAAAGAAGGTGCTTTTCGAAAGTAAATAGGTGTTTCCTAATTTGCAGGAACTTGCTAAATTCAAACAAATATTTTTTTCTTAAATGTGTTGTTATATAAAAAAAAATAAATACTTTTGCACGTCTTAAAGTGTATGTATTGGATTAATTAAATAAATCGTATAGTATGAGCTATTTAACAGCAGAGAAAAAGCAGGAAATATTTAAGGAATTTGGGAAATCAGAAACTAATACTGGTTCAACAGAGGGCCAAATTGCTCTTTTTACACATCGTATTAGCCACTTAACAGGGCATCTTAAAACAAACAGAAAAGATTACGGAACACAAAGAGCTCTTTTAAGATTAGTTGGTAAAAGAAGAAGATTACTTGATTATCTGAAAGACAGAGATATTGAAAAATATCGAGTATTAATAAAAGAACTAAACATTCGTAAATAATAAAGAAAAGGGCAATTTCAAATTGCCTTTTTTAATTTGATATTAGAAGATTATAAAACTAAAGAAATTTATATGTATAAATTAATTCAAAAAACAATTGATCTTGGTGAAGGAAGAGAAATTACCATAGAAACAGGAAAATTGGCAAAACAAGCCGATGGATCAGTTGTTGTAAAAATGGGGCGCACAATGCTTTTGGCTACAGTAGTATCAGCTAAGGAAGCAAGAGAAGATGTTGATTTT
>DAOWML010000332.1 GCA_030643125.1 Bacteroidales bacterium | reverse complement strand
TTTCTTGGCGGAATAATGGATACAACTGATTATGTAATCGGAACCGGATGGTCGGGTAGTTTAAAAAACTTTGGATTTAATGGTGAGATAAGTTATTTCCACCCACAAGAAAATTTCTCCGATTCTTTAGGAATAATAATTAAATCTAATGGTTTAAACTACATGTTTGATAATTCATTAAACATCTCTATTGAAGGGAATTACAATGGTTATTTCGATCAACTAAATCTTAATAGTTTTAGCGATTTTTATTTTATGCCGCTTTCAGTAAAAGCAACATCATATAGTAAATTTTCCTGGTTTGGACAAATATCTTACCCTATTCATCCTTTATTAAGTGGAACCATAGCAGCAATGTATTTCCCATCCTTAGGGCACGGTTATTTCCTAATGCCGTCGCTGGTATATTCTGTTAGTAATAATTTTGAGTTTGCTTTATACGGACAACGATTCGAAGGTAAATTTGGCGGGCAATACGATAAAATGACGATGTTGTTTATGCGATTTAGATATAGTTTTTAAACTATGTGTCTTTAAGCCATTTTATTGCTGCTTCTTTGGTTGAGAAAACATTAAACTTGTACTTTTTAGTCTTGCTAATAGTTTTATATAACATTCCCAGCGCCATTTCTAAAGTTCCTGTTAATACAAAAGCATCATAAATATAATCTCTTTGTGCTAATGACACTTTATTTGCTTCTACTAATTTTGGCAGGTCTTTAGGTACAACACCTTTTGAAAACTTGCCTTTTGTAGCATCAGTAAAAATTTTTAGCTTTTTAGGCAAAGTTTTATCTTCACTTAACATTATTATATATTCAGCAATATCTTTAATACTAACTTCACCTTCAAACGTAGTTTCCAGAAAGCCTGTTTCTTTATTAAAAGCATACGTTATCATTTCATAAAGTTTTGTTAAAAAAAGTTAACTCTGTTAATTTCTTCTAAAGTTAGAAAAATAATGTTTATGCATTGTTAAAACAAGTCCTTAATTTTCTTTACAATATAATCCTCATCCAAATCATTAATACATTTAAAGTGCTTTTTCGGACATTGTGTAAATCCTATTTTTGTGCAAGGGCGGCATTTTAAATTTTTTACTTCCATAATTTCCGAATCCTGATGTGGCATATACGGATACATACCAAATTCAGGAATTGTATTCCCCCAAACTGAAATAATCTTTTTCTTAAACGCACTGGCAACGTGCATTAAACCTGTATCTGGCGTAAGTATTACTTTAGCCTGTTTAACTAATGATGCCGACTGATTTATATTGAAGTTTCCACAAGTATTGTATATATTCTTTCCAATTATATTTTTAATTTCTTCTCCCTCTTCTTTATTATCTGGCCCGCCTAATAAAAGAATTGGTTTATCAATTTGTGTACAAATCGAAATTGTTTTTTCTTTCGTAAGTTTTTTTGTGTTATGATAAGCTCCTATAACAACCCCAACATAACCATCTTTCAGATTTTCAGAAATTGATTTTACATCAACTATATCATCTTTGGGTATAAAATAATCCAGCCCTTTTTGGTCGTTTTTTACATTAAAAACTTTTAAGGTATCAATATATCGATCAACGATGTGAATATCCGGCAATTTGTTTATTTTTAAATTTACCAGCAACCACTTTTCTTTGTTCAGCTTATCAAATGCGAATGAAATTATTTTAAGCTGATTTTTAAACCGTGCTGTTCTAATGTTCCTGTGTAAGTCAATTACATAATCGAAATGCTCGTATTTCAGTTCATGAATTGTATCTTTAAATGAGCTTTTTAAGGTATGTACTTTATCAACATAAGGGTTGTTTTCTATAATTGACTTGAACTGAGGCTTTGTTAAGTAATGTATTTCAGCATCTTCAACTTGCTGTTTTAAATTCCTAACTACCGGAGTAGTAAGAACAATATCGCCAATTGAGCTGAATCGGATAATTAAGAATTTTATTTTATTCATTAAGTACAAAGTGTCAAGTAATTTAGTGTCAAGACAAAGAAGTTAGCTATTAATATTTATCCTGATTTATTTTTGAAGCAAATGTAATAAAAACAGAAAGTGTCTTTTCAAGCTCTGTCAGGTCGTCCCACTCACATTCTACCCCTCATACACTACTGACAGGTTTTTCTTCACTCTCTCTTCTCATCCCGAAAAGCTATCGGGATCTCCTTTTCTCCTTCTTTATTTTACTGAAAAACATTGTTAATGCAAGCCAATATTCATTATTGTTTGAATTGCTTTTCCATAATGATTTTGCACCGTGTTCTCCACCATTTTTAGGTGCAAATATTGTTTTATTTAAGGTAGGAACAAAGCTTAACAATTCGTTTACATATGAATTTTCTCTTTGCGAAGATGCTGCAAAAACCGGTTTTTCAAAATCTTTAACTTCAGACTGTATTGACAGTCCGGGGGTAAAAAACTCTCCCGGACTAAATACTATTACTGCATTTACATCAGGATTGTTTTTTGCAACCAACAAACTTAGCGAAGCAGAAAAAGAACTTCCGAATAATACAACCGATTCCTTGTTTCGTTCTTTTACCCATTTTATCGCGGCTTCAATGTCTTTTTTAGAGCTCAAATAGTCAACCGAATATCCTTGCTGAACGGCAAGCAAGGCAGTATGATTTTGAAT
>DAOWML010000199.1 GCA_030643125.1 Bacteroidales bacterium | reverse complement strand
TAAGCTAAGTATTTTATGCAATCTTCATCTGTTTTGAAGCGTTCAGTAAACTCTATGAGGTTTTGACCTTTAAATAATTCCATGATTCCCTTGTTTTTATTGGATGCAAATATATGAATTTATCTACTGACCTCTAAAAATATTTAAAAATCTATAACTATAAACTTGCGGTTTGAATTATAAACGATCACTTTTTAAAACAAATTATATCCAAAAATAAAAGAGAAAGAATGATAATCACTTGAATACATCATGTAACGATTTAGTATTTCACGACTTGAACCATATCTAAACTCTACACTGTATTTGTCATTATAGTTGTATCCAAAACCCAAGTTTGCATTATTGACGGTATTTACATCTAAACCATCAACATAGGAATTGAATGGAATATCCACAATTACTATAGACCCAATTAAGAAAAATTTAGATCTATCATTTAAGAATAGGCTGTATTTAATACCAATTGGTAATTCTAAAGAGCTATAATTTGCTTCGAATGAGTAAACAGGGTGGGTGTCTTTTGCTTTATAAGATTGATAAGTAGGTTCAATAAAGAATGCCCATTTATTTTTGTTAAATGGGAAAATAAATTCTGCCTCTAGGCCTATGGTAGGCTTCATATTGCTTTCAAAATCAACATGTAAATTCGATAATGAGTTTTCTATGGATAAGGATGAAAGCCTTATACCTAGTTTTATACTAAGATTAAATATATCTCGTTCTTTCTTTAATTCGTAATTAATAAAGTCTGAAACTATACAAGTATTGTATTCTTCAAAAAACTTAATTAAGTCGCCTAATTTATAATTAGTATTTTCAATGTCTTTTATTGTGATTTCTGAACACTTTAAATCCTTCCAAAGTTGAGATTTAAATGTGTTGTTAGTTCCTACTATATTATCGTATTTAATATATTTTTTATAAATAAGCTGCGTTACTTCTGAATTATTTACATTATAGAAATAACGCTTTTGCTTACCCGCTACATATAAACTTGCATTACCTTCAATAATAGTCTTTAAGAAAAGAGTTTCTTCCATAAAGATTGGCTCTTTATCTTCACTTAAACTTCCTATATTATCATTCGATTGATCTATTTTTACTTTAAACCGTTTGAATTTTGAATTATTTATAATTCCGAATTCTTTTACAGAATCAATAGTTGCAGTTTTGGGTTCTTCATCTTCAGCTAGTTTGTACTTAAAATCAGTTGGATTATTTGCCCAATCAATATTTTTAATAAGACAATCTGTTCTTTGTCCTGTATTATTTATAAAATATCCTATTTCAAAGACTACTTGCCCATATGAATGAATTGGCACAAGTAGTAGTAAAATAATTAGGTATCGAGTGTTTTTGAGATTGTTTAATAATGCATTCATTTTTATCATTAATATTCTTAAGTAATCAATTGTTATTTCGCATAGAGTCAAATTAGCTACAACTATTACATCTAAAGAACTAATTCATTCCTCTTTCGTTTTTTATTTTCTCGTAAGCATCACTAACTTTCTGAAACTTTTCTTTGGCTTTTATCCGAAAATCTTCGCCTAAATGACTCACTTTATCCGGATGAAACTTAACAGCCATTTTACGATAGGCTTTCTTAACTTCATCATCACTCACATTTCGGTTAATTTCTAAAATTTTATATGCAGAATCAACATCCTCAACAAACATTGATTTAATTGACTCAAAATCTTTTGAACTAATGCCCACATAACCGGCAATTGAGGCTATAGTATTTAATTCCGAAATATCAACCTGTCCGTCGGCTTTAGCAACTCCAAATAACAGGTGTAATAATTGTAAACGTGAAGAATAATCAAGGTTTTGTTTAATTTGTAATCCTATAGAATCAATTTGAATATTTTGATTTAGAATATCGCGAAGCATCTTAATTGCTTCAGCAGCCGATTCTTCTCCAAACGATTGTACAAAATATTTTTTCACATAGTCTAGTTCCGACTTTAAAACTCTGCCATCAGCCTTCATTACAGAAGCAACTAAAACAAGCAGTGTCATTGCAAAGCTCCCCGTTGTAGTTGATGAATACCCTTTTGTTTTTGCAAATTCGGGAGTTTCAAGTAACGATCCTAAAGTAAATCCCAAAATTCCACCAATTGGACCAAAAAATGCCCAACCCAATCCTCCTGCTATCCATTTACCAAATTTTCCCATTTTATTTTATCCTTTTTAAAATTTGATTGTGTATTTCTAAAACTTGTGGCAATACCATTTTATCGCCACTATTATATATTGTAAAATCAGCCAATTCAATTCTTTTTTTATCTGACCATTGATTATTCATTCTACTTTTAACAGATTCATCTGTTGTTTTATCTCTTTTTATAACGCGATTAATTCTAACTAACTCATCTGCATGTACATTTATTGTAATATCAAGTTCTTTATATGCATTGCTTTCGAATAAAATTGCAGCTTCTTCGATTACATACTTTGCGTTAGCATGTTTTGCAATCCAGCTATGAAAATACTCACGCACTTTGGGATGAATAATTGAATTTATTGTTTTAAGTGCAACTTGATCATTAAATATTATTAATGCTAGTTTTTCCCTGTCAATTCCGTTTTCGGTATATATAGCACCAAAATTATTTGTGATTTGCTGAATAACTTCTTTATCGGTATCCAGAATTGCCTTAGCTTCGAAATCTGCATTAAATACAGGAATGCCTAAACGAAAAAAAATCTCGCTCACTAAGGTTTTTCCACTACCAATACCTCCTGTTAAACCAACCTTAATCATTATTTTCTTTCGATAATATATTCAACTGATTTCGGATTATAACGTAAAGACTGTATATAATCTGGAAAGTTATGAATAGATATATTCAACTTATTATCCATATTTGCAGTTTCATTGTAATCAACAACAGCTTCAAATAATTGTGGTAATACTTTTTCGTAATCGCTTAAAGCAACAAAATAGGTAACCGTAATTTCTTTTGGAAAAGTTCTAATAATTAATGAATCGGGAACGTTAATGACATTTAACTTTACTTTTTGTGATCCCTCCGTAAATTTTTCAACATTAATAGTAACATCTACTTCGTAATCAGAAAAATTCACATTTCTGATTTTTGCTAAATCAACTTCATCATTATAATTCTTATTTAAATCAAGCAAATCTAATTGCCTGGTATATACTTGCTCAATGGTATCGACAATAGGATTTGCTCCTGAAATAGTAATGCTATCAGGATCAAATTGGATATTGCCTTTTATCATATATTGAGAAGCAGGAACTAAATTTAACTGAGAAACTACAGGGACTTTCTTAAATATCCTGTCGGCAAATTCAAAAAACAATGTGTCAGGTGAAATCGACACAATCTCAAGCTCCGATCTTAAATGATCTTCAATATCTCCATTTAACAATCGGGTTAATGAAAAAAACTTGGAATAATTCGATTGAGAATGCATTCTTAAAGTAAGCGAATTTACATTTATTAAGAAAGGCAGGAATTTGTTACTAATTTTATATTCTAATAATTTATAACCATGTGCACGAACACGTAAATCGAAATGATTTGGTAAGTCGTTAACCAGAATTTTATCGCTCGGAAAATTTGTATACCTAACAGGAAGCGAAATTTCAGTAACATATTCCTCTTCTAACTGGTTCAGGAACCAAAATATGGTAGATAATAATACAAAAAATAAAAATACAATAAGCCTTCTGTCTGCTTTTATATTCCTTTTATCAAGAAACTTTCTGATATTATTTTCGGTGTTTTTTTCTGCCACGATTGTTGTAAAAAAAAGCGTTTAAAACAAAATAGTAATAAACGCTTTCTGGTTAAACTATTTTGCAGTACTAATATCGGAAGAATCTTTTAAAATAGCACTTTTATCAATTTTTATTTTCACATTTTCGTCAATCTCAACAATAATGTGATTATCTTTAATTGCATTTATCTTACCGTAAATACCACCTGTAGTAATAACTTTATCGCCTTTTTGTAATGCCTCTCTGTACTTTCGCAAATCTTTCTGACGCTTCATTTGAGGACGAATCATAAAGAAATAAAAAACTACGATAATTAATAATAAAGGTAAAAAAGATGTTAAAGGGTTTTGTCCTTCAGTTGGTTGACCCATTAATAATACATACAATAAATTGTTCATGATTTTTTGTTATTAAGATTTATAATTATTTTCTAAAACGTTTGCTTTAATTGTTAAAGTCTTTTCTTTTATTTTAGTATTTAGATTAAATGTAACAGTTTTATACTGAAGCCCTCTTTTCCCTTCGCTATTAAAAATTACTTCAATTTTCCCTTCTTCACCAGGAGCTAGAGGCTCTTTGCTATAATCCGGCACAGTGCAACCACAAGTTGAGTATGCATCGTTAATTATTAAATTTGATGTTCCTGTATTTTCGAATTTAAAAGTATAAGAAACCTGCTCTCCCTGAATTAATGTACCAAAATCGTGATAAGTTGTGTCAAATTTAATAACCGGACATCCGGTAGATTCAACAAACTCAGCACTGGTAATTGTTTTATCATGATTGTTTGAACAGGATAAACTTACCAGATTGGCAATTATTATAACAGTTAACAATATTTCGTTTCTAAAAATCATATTTCGAAATTCATCAGCCTTTCACAAAATATTTTGTTCTTCTTGAAAAGATTAAGTGCTTTCGCCTATTAATCCCCTTCCAACTTTCTTTATTTCTCCTTCTTTTTTAAGATGCTCAACAATTTTATCAAGTATTCCGTTTATGAATACATTGCTTTTTTGTGTGCTATAAAATTTAGCAATTTCGATATATTCATCTAAACTTACCTTAACCGGAATCTCAGAAAACTCAGTCATTTCAGCACTTGCAAGGCTCATAACAATAAT
>DAOWML010000067.1 GCA_030643125.1 Bacteroidales bacterium | reverse complement strand
GATATTATGGCATTGATTTCTTCCCGAAGATTAAATGGAGTTTCTTCAATAACCATTTTCCCCGCTTCTATTTTCGAGAAATCTAATATATCATTGATAATTGAAAGTAATAAGTCGGCAGATTTAATTATAATATGAACAGCATCAGCCTGCTCAGTGTTTAATTTAAGATTTTCTAATGTATTAGCCATTCCTATTATGCCGTTTAAAGGAGTACGTATCTCATGACTCATTTTAGCCAGAAATTCAGATTTTGCTTTATTTGCTGCAACTTCACGTTTGCGGGCAATTTCTATTGGTGTAATATCAATAAATGCCTCAAGCGAAACACGTTCATTATCAACCCGAAAAGGAATCTCCTTTTTGTAAAGTATAACCTCGTTATCATTATCGTCATAATAAACATACTGATTAAGATTGTCGTTATAAGTGAAGGAATCACTATCCTGAAAGTTTCTGGAAATAAGAAACTGATCAGTTATATTTTTCCCAACCAATTCACTTTCATCTTTAAAACCAAAAATATCTACTGCTGTTTGATTTAAACTTTTAACTACCTTTTTTTCTCCAAGAACCATAATGCCAATTGGGAGAAACTCAAGAATCTCTCTCATTTCGGAAACAGAATCCCGGATTTTATTTTCTTCTTTCTTCTTTTTTCTAATAAATAGTATAAATAATACGATGATTAGTATTAAGATAAAAGTAGTTGATGCGCCAACCATAATTGAAGTAGTAACAACAGAGCTTATTATTATATTTGTTTCGAGAGAAAATACTATTCCCATATCATTTGTTAAAATACGGACCGGGTAATATGCAGAGAGGTATTCGCCTTTTTTATTTTCATAATAAACCTTATGTAGCAATGAGCCTTTAAAACCATTCTGTATATCCTCAGTAATCCGGTCAAGTTTATCAACAGAAATAGTATCACGTGTTAGATTATTAGTAATTATTTGACCATCGGCACTAACAAGCCATTGCCATAATGTATTTCCAAGGTGATAGTTTTCGAAAACAGAATTAATATAGTAGTTTATATCAGATTTAACTATAATATTTATTACAGTTTGGTTTTCTCTAAAAACAGGCAAAACATAAGTATAAGTTCCATCATTATTAATGTTTACTTCTTCTTTATCAATAAGCTCCCTTTGTCTTTGTGAAATATAATAATCGCTTATAAAATGATTTGTCTTATCCTTAAACAAGCTATATACATTTTTATTATTATCAATTATCTGTATATTTTTAATAAGGTTTTGATATTTAAAATAAAACAACTCAAGTTTTTTTACTTTTAGCTCGAGGCCTTCCTGATCGTCAAAAAAACTTGCGATGTCTGATGAGAATACAATATAGTTAATTTCATTCTCGAATTCATAACCCGATTGTTCAATTTCCCAGCCACAAATTTGCGATTGATTTGAAAGCATGTCTGCATGGAAACCTAACTGCTGATTATAAGTGTAATAAGCATAATAGGCATTAACGCCCAGAATTATAACAATAACTGCCGATATGATGTAATATATATTTTTCATAAATAAATACTTTGTATCAATTAATAATTTTTAGCAATAACCAATCAGTTTCTCTAATATGAGATTTGTAGATGGTATATTTTTTACTGTCCATAAAAAATATTTCTTTAGTTCCTCCTGACAATAATGATTTTATAGCCTTTCTCAAGTTTTTATTTGGGTGTTCAGTTAAAGAGGGATTATTACAAGCATAAATATTTTCTGTAACAGGCTTGTAATACCGGAATTCTCTTATTTGTGGAATTTTAGTAATTTTTGCAGCTTCCTTTGTACAACAAATTATTTTACTTTCTTGATCAATCACCAGCATTAATTCTGTTCCCGATGAGAAATATTTATTTTGCAGGCTACGCATTGTAATATCGCCCGATAATATTCCTAAAAACCGATCGCGGTAATAAATCGGCTCAACGCATGAAATAATCCACCCTCTTCCATAAGGATCAGCAAATGGCTGATTTATCCAGTAAGCATTATCATTAATAAAAGGTTTTTTCTTAACAGTCTGATAAGGAATGAAATTTTTAAGATCAACAGAATTTTTCAAATAATTTATAACATCTATATACGGATATATCCTTAAAAATGAGTTGGTATCAAGAAAATAAATTTGTGAAAGTAAAGGATTCTTTTTTATAGTGCTTATAAACAAAGTATCAAGAGATTCGCTGTTTATAATAATTTTCTTCAATTGATTTGTAATAGCTCTATTAGCAGGATAATAAACTGCCGACTGAGATTTTTTGTATGAGCAAAAAAGAATCTCCTCAGAATAAAAATAATATTTTTCTTTTGGTAATGTTGAGACGTCTTTATCAAAAGGAATTTTATATTGTAGCGAATTGGCAAGATTAAATATATCGTTCTTTACTGAACAAAGATCGGTATTTACGCACTTGGCAATATGGTTCAGATGTTTTAAATTCAAATCTGATTCTTGCTGATTTTTGCACGAATAAAAAATAGAATAAAAAACAAAAACTATAAATATTGACTTTTTCATTAAAAAAGCATTTATATGCCTTGTTAAAAATAAACATACAATATATGAAAAAAAATAAGATGCCTAAAAGATTTATGATAAAAGGATGCGAAATGAATTTAAAAGGATTAATAATGTTTATAAACGATGTTTCGTTTCATCATCAAAAAGTATATTTAAGTAATTTTCGTATCGTAATTGACTAACAGTTCCCTCTTCGATTGCTTTTTTTATAGCGCATCCCGGTTCGTGTACATGTGTGCAATTATGATACTTGCAATTCTTTGAGATTTTAAATATTTCGGGAAAGAAATGAAAAAGTTCTTCGTTTTTAATATCATGTAATCCAAAACCACGAATTCCCGGCGTATCAATAATATATCCGCCAATTGATAATGCATACATTTCGGCGAAAGTTGTTGTGTGTTTGCCGGATTTATGATAGTCAGAAATTTCCGAAGTTTTTAAATCCAAACCAGGATCAATTAGATTGATTAATGATGATTTCCCAACACCGGAATTCCCTGCTATTAGTGATATTTTGTTTTTTAACAGGGATTTAATCTTATCAATATTCGTATGATTTTTAACCGATGTGGCAAAACATTCGTAACCGGCATTCTGGTATATATTTATAAGTTCATTTAAATATTGATTTTGTTTTTCGTTGTATAAATCGGTTTTATTAAAAATTATTTTGGCAGGAACTTCATAAGCTTCGGCTGTTATAAGAAAGCGATCAATAAAAATAGTATATGTTACAGGAAATGCTATTGTAACCATTATTATTGCCTGATCAATATTGGCTGCAAGAATATGTGTTTGTTTTGAAAGATTTGTTGATTTTCTAACAATATAATTTTTACGATTTAAAACATTTTTAATTACTCCCGTTTCGGAATTTTCAGAAATGCCATATTCGACCATATCGCCAACCGCAACAGGATTTGTGCTTTTTATCCCCTGTATTCGTAATTTGCCACGAATAATACAAGAAACAATTTTCCCTGTTTCGGAATCTTTAACCAAATACCAGCTACCTGTAGATTTTATTACTAAACCCTTTTTCAAATATTAAATTTTAGTTTTATTAAATTATTTATTATAGAATTTCGAATAAAGATTAACGATTTAAGAATTATGAAGTATTTATTAAGCTTATTTTTCTTAACTTTTTCAATCATCATTAGTTAATCAATGTTTATAATTAACTGAAATATGAATATTAAAACACACTTAATTTCAATTACATAATGCAAAAGCTTATTAAAAAAAAGTTTGCATTAACAGAACATGCGAAAGTATTAAATATTTCAATATTATTTCCATATTTGTGATGAATTAAAAATAAACGGAATAAAAATAATAAATTCGAATTATTACCCTGCCAGGGTTGTGCAAATAGGTCAATAATCAGTTTTGTATAATTTAGAATTTTAACAAAATTAACCCTGGCAGGGTTTTAAGACTGTATTTAAAAAATAAATAAAATGATAAAAAAAATATTTTCATACAATGTAAATGGAATTCGAGCTGCTATGAATAAAGGATTTATTAAGTGGTTAAAAGAAGCAAATCCCGATATTGTTTTAATTCAGGAAACGAAAGCACATCAGGAACAAGTTGATACAAAGCTTTTTGATGAAATTGGATATTATCATTACTGGTTTTCGGCTGTAAAGAAAGGATATAGCAGTCTTGCTGTTTTATCAAAGCAAGAACCAGATAGGATTTATAAAGGAATAGGATTAGACAAGTATGATATTGAAGGAAGAACTATTCGTGCTGATTTCGGTGATATTACTATTATAAATTCATATTTCCCGTCAGGAACTACAGGAACCGTTCGTCAGGATTATAAAATGGAATATCTGGCTGATTTTAAAATTTTTGTAGATCAGCTTAAAAAGAATCGGCCTAAGATTATTGTAAGTGGCGATTTTAATATTTGTCATAAACCAATGGATATTAATCATCCGGAAAGGCACAAGAAAACTTCTGGTTTTTTACCTGAAGAACGCGAGTGGGTTGATCAATTTATTACCAGTGGTTTTATTGATACATTCCGTGAGTTTAATAAAGAACCGGAGCAATATAGCTGGTGGAGCTACAGGGCAGGATCGAGGACTAAAAATCTGGGTTGGAGAATCGATTATCATATGATTAGCGAAGCTTTAAGACCTCAATTAAAAAATGCCACAATACTTCAGAATGTTTATCATTCAGATCACTGTCCGGTGGTTATTGAAATGGATTTTTAAAATAAATTGTCCCCCTTGAGGGGGATTAAGGGGGTAAAAAAAATAATAAAGAATAAACCTCCAAGGTTTTCAAAACCTTGGAGGTTTAATAATTAATCAACTAAAATATAAATAAGGAATTTTTTATTTCTGCGCTCGTTTACGTTCGAATTCTTTCAGCAAGATTTTTCTTAGTCTGATATGCTTTGGAGTAACCTCAACATACTCATCAGCCTGAATGTATTCCAAAGCTTCTTCCAATGAGAATTTAATTGGAGGAGGTAATTTCACTTTATCATCCGTTCCTGATGCACGAACATTTGAAAGTTTTTTTGTTTTTGTAATATTTACACCAATATCTCCTGCTTTCGTGTTTTCTCCAACTACCTGGCCTTCATAAATTTCTTCCATCGGAGTAACAAAAAACTTTCCTCTGTCTTGTAATTTATCTAAGGAATAAGCGATAGCCATTCCTGTTTCGATAGCATTTAATGAACCTACTTGTCGTTTTACAAAATCGCCTTTGTAAGGTTCAAAAGCTTTAAATCGGTGAGCTATTACTGCTTCGCCAGCTGTGGCTGTCATCATAATATTTCTTAAGCCAATAATTCCTCGCGATGGCATATGGAATTCTAGTAAAATACGATCGTTTTTACGCTCCATATTCATCATTTCACCCTTTCGCTGTTGAATAATTTCAATAGCTTTACCTGAATATTCTTCCGGTAAGTCAACCGTTAAGTATTCAATAGGCTCACATTTTTCGCCATCAATTTCTTTTATAATAACCTTAGGTTGTCCTACTTGTAGTTCGTAACCTTCGCGACGCATAGTTTCAATCAAAACCGACAAATGCAAAACTCCACGGCCAAATACAGTATGTGCATCGGCTGAGTCGGTTGGTTCTACACGTAAAGCCAGGTTTTTCTCAAGTTCTTTTTCTAATCGTTCTTTTAAATGGCGCGAGGTAACAAATTTTCCGTCTTTTCCGAAAAAGGGAGAGTTGTTAATAGTAAATAACATACTCATGGTTGGTTCATCAATAGCAATCGGGTCTAAACTTTCAGGATTTTCTATATCTGCAATAGTGTCTCCAATAGAAAAACCATCGATACCTACTAAAGCACATATATCACCAGATTCGACCTTGTCAACTTTCTTTTTACCCAGGCCCTCGTATGTAAGTAATTCTTTAATTTTAGTTCTCTGAACCGATCCGTCTCTTTTTACAAGAGAAATTCGCATTCCTTGCTTTAATGTTCCTCGTAATAATTTCCCAATAGCTATTCGTCCAACATAAGATGAATAGTCTAATGAAGTAATCAACATTTGAGGAGTTCCTTCCTGAGTTTTTGAATCCGGAATATTTTCAATAATACTATCCATCAAAGCAGTAATATCCGATGTTGGTTTTTGCCAATCGTCCGACATCCAGCCTTGTTTTGCTGAACCATAAACGGTTGGAAAATCTAACTGATCTTCACTAGCATCTAAATTGAACATCAAATCAAAAACCTGCTCCTGTACCTCTTCAGGACGACAATTCGATTTGTCAACTTTATTAATTACTACAATTGGCTTAAGATCTAAAGAAAGAGCTTTTTGAAGTACAAATCGTGTTTGAGGCATGGTACCTTCAAAAGCATCAACCAATAATAAAACGCCATCAGCCATATTAAGCACTCGCTCAACTTCACCTCCAAAATCGGCGTGGCCGGGAGTATCAATAATGTTGATTTTATAATCCTTATAATTAACCGAAACGTTTTTCGATAAAATCGTAATTCCTCGTTCTCGTTCAAGGTCATTACTGTCAAGGATTAAATCGCCGGGGTTTTCATTTTCACGAAAAAGTTTCCCCATCAATAGCATTTTATCAACCAGGGTAGTTTTACCATGATCGACATGAGCTATTATTGCTATGTTTTTGATTTTTTGCATTTACCCTAAAAATTTTAAGCGTGCAAAGGTACGAGATTTTAGCTAAAATAAAACATAAACAGATAAAATTACAAATTAGCGTATTATAATGCAGGAATTATGCAAGGTGAAATTTTAAATACACCTACATTATAGTCATGTACATTGTCAAAACACATAAAGGGTTCACAACAGAATCTGCTAATTATTAGAAAAGGTCTATTGATCAATTATACCACCACCCTTACAATTTGTTATTCCCCGTTGCCCTCACTGTAAAGTTCTTGAATCTCAGCTTCGGAAAGGGCACGATTATAAATTCGAAGATCATCTATAGCGCCACTGTAAAATGCTGGATTACCGTCCCAGCCTCTGCCAAAATAAAATTGCTCATTTCCATTGAATTGAAATCCTGGATTTGTAAATGTTCCTTTGTTCACAAACAAACCGTTAACATATAATTTCATTATACCATCAGATGTCCATATCATAACAGCATTGTTCCAGGAATTTGCAGTGACTTTATAAAAAGACTTGTGTGTGTCACCAACCCCCATGCGTAAATCTGCACTGGCAGGTGTTGTATATTCTGCATTCAGATATAAACGATCATTGTTATCACTGTAGTATTGGTAAATAAATGAGCTATTACCAGAAGATTCTTCAGCAATATTAAACCAAACACTTACGGTTCCTTCGTTTGTGTTAATGTTTTGATTTATTTCTTCTTTACTCCAGATTGAAATAAAATCATCTTCTCCATCAAACATGGCAGCCTGACCTGATATTCCTTCTACATAAGTAACTCCATTATGTTCAACACCATGATTTCCGTTTCCACTTTTGTCATTAGCATTTCCATCGAATGGGTAATACGCTACCAATCCATTATTTAAATTTCCACTGCATCCAGCAATTACCAAAACTACTAAAACGCTCAAAACGTAATTCTTTTTCAATATTTTTTTCATTGTCATCGGATTTAAGTTGTACAATATATTTATTCTACTGTAAAAACACCATGTTGCTAAATTTAAGCATATTAGTTGGTAAATCAAAAAATCATATTTGCAGTATTGCATGAAATATTTCAGCAAATTGTGCAAAACGTACCATATAAAGAAACTTCTGTTATTTGAAAAAAACCTGTTAGTTCCGACAATTATCTGGATAAATCTAACAGGTTTGAATTAAAATGAGATGTATATTTTTTACTGATTTCTTTCGTATAAACTAAAGGCATTAGCCAGGGCATTTTCTATTTTAGCAGCTAACTCCGGATCTCCATATCGTTGAGAATAATCATTCAGTCTCTGCAAATAATGTACAGATAATCTAAGTTCATAATCTAGGCTACCGGCAAATTTTGGAGGCAAAGAAAAATAGTAATTCAATTCTTCCATTGTAGTTTCAGCAAACTCTGCAACAATAGGATTTGCTTTGTCAACTGCTCCGAGGTTATAATATGTTTCAATAATATCTAATATAAACAGGTCGTATTTAAAATTATAACCCGGCATAATTTCCATACATTTATCCAATACTTGTACAGCAGAGTCTTTCCTGCCGGCTTTCATCAGCTCTTTTGCTAATCTGTTAAAATTATTTCTGATTCTGATTACAGATGTTGTTCGGTTAATGGTATGATCGATCGAAATATCGGGATCGTTCATATTGCCCCAACGGAAATCTTCCATTAATTTTTGGTACATAATATCAGCGTCTATCCGGCCTGTTTCAAGGTAGCCTTTTGATGGAGTTTTAATAGGAACAAGTCTGTAAGCAAAACCTTCTAATTGAAGATAATCATCAATACCGATATTTCCATCTCCGGCTGTAGAAACAAAATATACAGGGCGTTCCCAATTATTATTTGCTAACAGATCTATAATCATAAGTTCATTTTTCATGATTCTTCTCTTGTTTATTTTAAATCTGATTTCAGAAACGATTTTGTCTGCATCTTCAGGTTTAACTGTTCCGTTTTCAATAACTAAGGCAGAATCAACAGGAACAATAAATTTGTTGCTTGGCAAATAATCGATCCATTCGTTTTGCCCTACTTGCAATTTTGTTCGTGGATCCTCGGAAATAACAAAGTCAATAGCCTGATCAACCATTACATAGTCGTTGATTCTATCGTTAATATATACAACATCGCGCACACCGTTTAAATACTCTTCGTGTGTTAAGCCAAATGGTACAGGTTCTGAGTCATAAGCTTTTCGCTTCATTTGATCGATATACCAGTGGGTATTTAGTAAAGAAAGGTT
>DAOWML010000179.1 GCA_030643125.1 Bacteroidales bacterium | reverse complement strand
TTGTCTTGGTCTTATTCTTGCTCCTATTCTGTCCCTATTATTTAATCATCAAAGATAAAACTCTAACTTAATAAATATATTTACAAACATACGAGGTCTTATATATATTATTTTAAGCTTGGCTTAGTACTAATTCGTAAAAAAGTCGATAACGTTACCAAACTTATTACTTGTTGTTTTAAATAACTCAGTATATTGACATTTCGAACATGTTACTGTTGTAAATTTAATATTCTGAATATTAAAGAGTTTCATCATAAAACTACCTGTTGTTCTAATTTCACCTATTTCGTACTGTTTACCATTGCATTTCGGACAAGTGTATTTATAATTTTTATACATAAATTATTTGTTTTGATTAAACTTACTATTTAATAATTCACCTATTTTAAATGCTTTATCAATTAACTCTTTATCTAACATCCATTCCATATACATAAAAATAGACAAAAAGCTTTTACCCTCTAATTTCTTTTTAAAATCCGGATTAAGTTCATTAACACCTATCTGGAGCCTGTCAGTAAAACTAAGAAAATCAATAATTTGTATTTGGACTTTTGAGCTACTCAACAGCTTATGTGTTTCTATATCGTTATTAGTTTCAATATAAACTTTTGAATCAAAGCTGCTATTACCTATCTTGAATCTTAGTTTATTTTTACGAAAGTTAAACTTATCAAGCTGATCCCTTTTTCGTATTAATAATTTATAATTATCATATCCCGAAACCGGAAAAAAAACACCACTATATGTTCTGTATTTATCAAAATCGGTAGATTGGGCTGAAATGAAATATGAGTTTTTTATTTGATAATTTCTTATTATAACATTTCGAGAAGTGTTTCCATATCTAGCGTTTAGAACTCTTTCCTTAATATTAATTTCCCAATCGGCTCGTTTTGCTATATCCTTTAAAATATCTACAGATGATTTATCGCTTTCCATTCCGTTTTCATTTATTCGTTATTATCAGAAAGTTTTGTTTTTTTCAATCTACGGGAATCTTTTAATGCCTTAGTAATAATCCATTCAATTTGCCCGTTGGTACTACGAAATTCATCGGCAGCCCACTTCTCAAGCGCTTTCATCTTTTCCTCGCTAATTCTAAGTACAAAAGATTTCTTTTTAGACATAATTATTAATGATTTAAAGTTCCTGTATTTACAACAGGTCTGGCAGATTCTTCAGAACATAATACAACCATCAAATTACTTACCATAGCAGCTTTACTTTCATGATCCATCTCAATTATTTCTTTACCGGACAATTGTTCTAAAGCTATTTCAACCATACTTACCGCACCTTCTACAATTTTATGCCGGGCAGCAACTACTGCTGTAGCTTGTTGTCTTCGTAACATGGCACTTGCAATTTCTTCGGCATAAGCAATATAGTTTATTCGAGCTTCTATAACATGAATCCCTGCTATTTCCAATCTTTCGACAATTTCTTTCTCTAATTCATGATTTACTTCTTCAACACCTGATCGTAATGTAACTTCTGCCTGTTCATCTTCAAAATTATCATACGGATATTTTCCGGCAAGTTTACGTAAAGCAGCTTCACTCTGAACAACAACAAAATGCTCATATTCATCAACTTCAAATGCTGCTTTATAAGTATTTTCTACTTTCCAAACCAGTACCACTCCAATTTTAATAGGATTACCTACTTTATCGTTTACTTTACTGGGCTCGCTGTCAAAATTCCGGGCTCGTAACGAAATCTTTTTGCGTGTAAAAAATGGATTTATCCAGAAAAAACCATTTTCCTTTATTGATCCTTTATACGCCCCGAAAAGAACCAGAACCATAGATTCGTTTGGATTTACAATTACCAGCCCGATTAGCATAAAAATGCCAATAACCAGTAATGCAAGAAACCATAAGTTATGCAGTACAATTAAACCTGCAATACCTACGCCAAGCATAATTAAATCCAAAAATAACATCAAAAAACCTGATGCTGCTGAGAATACTTTTTCATTTTTCATAATCTATTATTGTTAAATTAAACTTTAAATTTATGATATCATTTTGATATCACAATAATAGCACATTTATGAATAAAAGTCAAGTTTTTTAATAAAAAAAAGAGATGATATAAAACATCATCTCTTAAAAGTCCTGTTAATACTATCCTTAAGAATAGTTATTCGCAAAATTAATCACATTATTAACTATTCTATCAGGAATCTTTTTAGTATTTCTTTCTATAAAGTTTAAAATATCATCAAATTCCTTTAGATCATATTCATAAAAATCTTCAAATATTAATTCGCTTTCATCAAAATTACTAAAAAGATAAATCAGAGTAGAATTTTTTCCCATAAGCCTAAATAAGTTTTAATTCACTTAAAGAACGCAAACAGGAATTTCTTTATTATATTTTATCTCAATTTTTTTTATTTTTCTTTATCTAGTGTGTCAATTACTAAATTCCATTACTTATTTTACGTCCTTTTTTCCTTTCTGCTGCGTTAAAATTATTAACCGTAGCTGAGGCTATGCTTGCAAATTTCGCCTTGCACAAAGAAAAAAACATCATAAAATATTAATAACACAATTTAATAATTACCACACTAAGTAAAAGTTAAACTTATTTTTTTTTCCTCCACCAATTTACGCAGGTTAATTAATGCATATCTCATGCGCCCCAATGCGGTATTTATACTAACATTTGTTTGATCTGCTATTTCCTTAAAGCTCAATCCCATAAAATGACGTAGTAAAATTACTTCTTTTTGTTCATCAGGTAAAAAATCTACTAATTGGCGAACATCCGACATAATTTGATCTTGAATAATATCATCTTCAACTGTTTTATTGGAAAATTTTGGAGAATTAAAAATATCGGTTTCGTATTCATCATTGGAGCAAATTTTCATCTGCTTTTCTTTCCTGAAGTAATCAATAATCAGATTATGCGCTATGCGAATAACCCAGGAAACAAATTTACCATTCTCTTGATATTTACCTGCATGCAACGATTTAATAACTTTAATAAATGTTTCCTGGAAAATGTCATGAGCTAAGTGCTCGTTTTTAATCATTAATAAGATATAAGTATATACCTTATCTTTGTGACGACTAATCAGGATTTCGAAACTCGATTGTTCACCATCAATAAACCTTTTTACAAGTTCATGATCGGTAAGTTTTGATTTTTTCAAAACAACCTCCTTTTTTAAGTAAAATAAAAAGGTAGAAGTTTAATCGATAAACAATCCTCCGAGTTTTGGGTTAGAAATTAATTAAGTAATTTAGTGCAATTTAAACAAAAAATCTTTTTAATTCAAAATCATTTAAGGTTTGTTAACATTATTTAGGAGTATTACTTTCAATATTTATGCCAAACAAAGAACAATATATCCAAATAAAAGGCGCAAAAGTTCATAATTTAAAGAACATCGATATTGATATTCTTCGTGATAAATTTGTTGTTATCACTGGTGTTTCAGGCTCCGGTAAATCATCTTTAGCGTTCGACACAATTTATGCTGAAGGCCAGAGGAGATATGTTGAAAGTTTATCTTCTTATGCAAGGCAATTTTTAGGTAAAATTAATAAACCTGATGTTGAATTTATACATGGTATTCCACCTGCAATTGCTATTGAACAAAAAGTTAACACAAGAAATCCAAGATCAACAGTTGGAACCTCAACTGAAGTATATGATTATCTTAAACTTTTATTTGCCCGAATCGGAAAAACATATTCACCCATTTCCAAAAAATTAGTACAACGACACTCAATAACAGATGTTGTAGATTATATAACTAATTTTAAAGAAAATACAAAACTTCTTATTCTTGCATCGTTTCAAATTCAAAATGGTAAATCATTTGACGATTACCTGAAAATGTTGCAAAATGAAGGAATATCGAGAATAGAGCAAAATTTAAAAATTTATAAAATCACTGATATCCTGGAGAGTACAAGTTCTGTTAATAAAAAAAAACCAATAAGCATTGTTGTTGATAGAATTAATGTTCAAACTAATGAAGATTCTCTTAGTCGATTTGCAGATTCTGTTCAAATTGCATTCTCTGAGGGCAAAGGGTACTGTATTATTAAGGCATTGGGTGATGAAAATTCTTCAGAAACTTTTTCAAATAAATTTGAAGCTGATGGAATTGAATTTGAAGAACCGACAGTTCATACTTTTAGTTTTAACAACCCTGTTGGTGCCTGCCCCAAGTGCGAAGGTTACGGTAAAATTATTGGAATTGATGAAGATTTAGTAATTCCTAATAAAGGCTTATCTATTTATGAGGAAGCAATTGCATGTTGGCGAGGTGAAAAAATGCAGGAATGGAAAAACAAGCTTATATATAATGCCGAAAAATTTAATTTCCCAATACACAAACCATATTTTGATTTAACCGAAGATCAAAAACAGTTACTATGGACTGGCAATAAGCATTTTGGAGGATTAAATGTTTTCTTTGAACATTTAGAAGAGCAGAAATATAAAATTCAGTATCGGGTAATGTTATCGAGATATCGCGGTAAAACAACCTGTCCTGATTGTAGAGGAACCCGTCTTAAGAAGGAAGCTTCCTATGTCAAAGTTGGAAATAAATCTTTACAGGATCTAGTGTTATTGCCAATTGACGAGTTACAAGTATTTTTTAGGGAACTTAAATTAAACGATTTTGAAAGAGATGTATCTAAACGAATTTTAATTGAAATTAATAGTCGATTAGATTTTTTAATGAATGTTGGCTTGGGATATTTAACATTAAATCGTTTATCATCAACTCTTTCAGGAGGCGAATCTCAACGAATAAATTTAGCAACATCACTTGGTAGCAGCCTCGTAGGATCGCTTTACATTCTTGACGAACCAAGTATTGGTTTACATTCAAGAGATAACAACAGGTTAATAAAAGTTCTGAAAGAACTTCAAAAAATAGGAAATACTGTTATAGTAGTTGAACACGATGAAGATATTATTAAATCTGCTGATGAAATAATTGACATAGGACCTTTTGCCGGCAGGTTAGGTGGCAACATAATATTTCAGGGGAACAGAGATCAAATTATTAAAAATAAGAATAGTTTAACTGCAAAATATCTTACAGGAAAGGAATTTATTAGTACTCCGAAACAAAGAAGAAAATGGAATAATTACATAGAATTAACCGGAGCAAGAGAAAATAATTTAAAAAATATTGATGTTAAATTTCCTTTAAATGCCTTAACCGTTATAACCGGAGTAAGTGGTTCCGGGAAATCATCACTTGTAAGAAATATTTTATCTCCGGCACTAAGCAAGATTTTATTAGGGACAGG
>DAOWML010000145.1 GCA_030643125.1 Bacteroidales bacterium | reverse complement strand
ATAACCAGATTAAGAGCTATTGAACCAAACGATATTGACTCAATTTATTCATGGGAAAATGATAGTTCTATCTGGCAGTTAAGCAATACTGTTGCTCCCTTTTCAAAGTATGTCATTAAACAATTTATAGAGAATTCGCATCAGGATATTTTCCAGCTTAAACAAATACGATTAATGATTGAAAAAACCGATGATAAAGTAATCCAAACCATTGGTTCAATTGACTTATTTGATTTCGAGCCAATGCATAAACGTGCAGGAGTTGGCATTTTAGTTGCAAATAAATCGGATAGGAAAAAAGGTTATGCATCTGATGCTTTAGATGTACTAATTAAATATAGTTTCCATAGTCTGCAATTGCATCAGCTTTATTGCAATATTACTGAAGATAATATCGATAGTTTAAATTTATTCCAAAGCAAAGGTTTTAAACTTATAGGTACAAAAAGAGACTGGCTTATATTTCCTCAAGGAAAGAAAGATGAGTTTATGTTTCAGTTAATTAATAAAGAAAATTAATTCATATCATACTTTTGCATTTCTTCTATCCAATGGAATGATTTTTGTTCTATTTTAAAATCAATCTCTTATTATAAGGATATAATTATATATTCTAATTGAACCATAAATTCCCATTTGAAAGCAATTAAAAGGTTCATTTAATAATAGGAATATAATAGTTCAAACGCATGGGATAGTCTATTAAAATTAATTTATAGAATCCCTCATTATTTCATTAAGCTACCTTAAAACCTAGGGGTGTGATTTTTTTGCCATAATCCACCTTATATTTCTGATTTATAATTACTTACATGACATAATTGGCACGATATTTGTTGTTTTTCAATAAATATTAACCCTTAAATATAAATGTTATGAGAAAAATTACTTTATTAACTTTGTTATTAATTGCATCTTATGGTGTATTTAGTCAATCAACTCATACAGTTGAATATTTTAACTGGTCAAATCCTAACACTTTTAATTTAAGTCCAAGTCCTGTCATAACAGGATACGGATTTTATAGTGATTCTCTTTCCGAAGTCTTTGACGATAAAACTTTTTATGAATACAATAATGAATATTATTGTATTGAAAGTTGGGCAGATTATTATTACTGGTTCACACAAAGATTTTCATATCAATTTAGCGATCCACAATTATATGAATACTACTACTGGGTTAAAGATGATTACGGAATGGCCTCATATATCGCCAGTTATAAATATCTTGGCAAATACTACCCTTCTTTAATCAAATTAAATTTTGGTGATTTATCTGTTAAAAATAACAGGTTAATCAACGACAAATTTTTTGCACAAAACGATAAAAAAATTGAAAGATTTAATAAACAACTTCAGACAACAAAAGATGAAAGTAACAATACTAACATAGAGTATAAGCGAAGATATGAAGCTCCTGAAATATTTAAAAAAGATCAATTTAGAAATAATAAATTAGAGAATAATTCTCATAGAATTGAGGCTCCTAAAACATTAAAATCTCCTGATTCTAAGTATAATTCTAAAAACTCTGATAAAACAAACAAATAAGTTTTTCAAAACACCTTGTATGAAAATTTATGCAAGGTGTTTTTTTATTAAAAATCCATTTGTTTAAACTCAGGAACTTCTTTCAAAAAATAATACCTCCTATTTTCATAATCAATCTTGCAACAATAATGATCTAAACCATTGGATACAATTAAAAATTCAACATTTAATTTCATATTATATCTTGCAATCTGGTCAAATACTTTTTGGTTAATCTTTATATCTGGTGCTTTAAATTCAAGAATCAAAAAAGGCAAGCCTTTTTTATTATAAATAACAGCATCACTCCTTTTTGATAAATTATTAAGTTTAAATTCCATTTCAACAGCAATTAACGAGGCAGGATATTTTTTGTCTTCAACAAGGAATCTTAGAAAATTTTGCCGAACCCACTCCTCAGGAGTTAATATCACAAATTTCTTTCGAATAAAATCAAAAATGTATTTTCTTTGTTCTATTAATTTTATATTGAATGAATAAGTTGGTAAATTTAACCTCTCCATGTAAACCTGCTTATTTAATTAAGTTTATAAAAATAAGAAAGAATTAAAACAAAATACCATCCTATGAAAACAAAAGATGAAATAGTAAAAGATTGGTTACCCAGATATACAGGATGTCCACTTGATCAATTTGGGGAATATATTCTTTTAACCAATTTTTCTCATTACCTGGAATTATTCGCTGAATGGAACAATGTAGAAATCATTGACCCGAATGCTAATATGCAATGTGCTACTGCTGATGGAATAACAATGATTGATTTTGGAATGGGAAGTGCTAATGCTGCAACAATAATGGATTTATTAAGTGCTATTAACCCAAAAGCCGCTCTGTTTATTGGTAAATGCGGAGGATTAAAAAAGAAAAACGAACTGGGAGATTTGATAATCCCAATTGCCGCCATTCGCAGCGAAGGAACTTCAAATGATTTTTTACCACCAGAGATTCCTGCTTTGCCTGCTTTTGCACTACAAATGGCTGTTTCCAGTGCTATACGAAATCACAATAGAGATTATTATACCGGTACTGTATTTACTACCAATAAACGTGTTTGGGAATACGATGAACGATTTAAAAAATATCTGCAAAAAACCCGATCAATGGCAATTGATATGGAAACTGCAACTATCTTTGTGGTAGGTTTTGCCAATGAAATACCAACTGGAGCACTTTTACTGGTAACTGATCAACCGATGATTTCGACCGGTGTTAAAACTTCAGAAAGTGATAAACTGGTTACTAAAAAATACGTTGATGAGCATGTTAAAATTGCTATTGAAGCATTAAAAGAAATTAGAGAAAATAAGGAATCTGTTAAGCACTTACGTTTTTAATAGAATTTAAATATGAGTTTTGAGCAAATATTATCTGATCTAAAAAACAAAATTTATAAACCAATTTATTTTTTATCGGGTGACGAACCCTACTTTATCGACTTGATAACGAAATACATACACAATAATGTATTAAGCGATGCCGAAAAGTCTTTTAATCAAACAGTACTGTATGGGAAAGAAGCTGAAATGCACACTGTTATAAATACTGCTAAAAGATTTCCGATGATGGCAAATTATCAGGTTGTTATTGTAAAAGAGGCCCAAAATATCAAGAATATTGATGATTTAATTCATTATGTAAATGCTCCGTTAAAATCTACATTACTTGTAATAAATTATAAGTATAAGACTCTTGATAAGAGGAAAAAGCTTTACAAAGCTATTAACGAAAATGGGGTTTTATACGAATCAAAAAAATTATACGACAATGAAATTCCGGGTTGGATAAATGGTTATTTAAAAAATAAAAACAGAACCATTGATCCTAATGCAGGAATGTTACTAACTGAATATTTGGGCAATGATTTAAGTAAAATTGCTAACGAATTAAACAAACTAATTATTACTCTTCCTGATGGTGAATTTAATATTACCACAACGCATATTGAACGCAATATAGGAATAAGTAAAGACTATAATAACTTTGAGTTACATAAGGCTCTTACTCAAAAGAATGTTTTAAAAGCAAACCGAATTGTAAATTATTTCGGCCATAATCCAAAGGATAATCCCTTTACATTAACTATTTCAACTTTATATTATTTTTATAGCAAAGTATTGACTTACCATTTTATTAAAGATAAAAGAGATCGAAGAAATGTAGCCGCTACTTTAAAAGTAAATCCATATTTTGTTGGAGATTACGAGAAAGCTGCAAAAAATTACAATCCCAAAAAAACGGTAGAGGTAATTGGTTTACTGCGCGAGTATGATTTAAAATCAAAAGGCTTTAATAATGTTAGTACATCTCATGGAGAATTATTGAAAGAACTTGTTTATAAAATTCTTCATTAATATTTTCAGTATGACAATCTTACTTATCGTAATAACATCAATAATATCAGTAATAGCATTTAATCGCAGGGAATTATTCAATAAATTACAACTTAATCCTTATGCAGTTTATCATAAAAAAGAATGGTACAGAATTATATCACATGGATTTTTACATGCCGATTGGATTCATCTTTTTATTAACATGTTTGTACTTTATTCTTTCGGAAATTCAGTTGAAAGTATTTTTAAACAATTAGCTACCGAAGGAATCATAAAATCACCTGTTTTATCATTTGTAATATTGTATTTTGCAAGTATGGTGTTTGCTACTGTTACAACCATAAAAAAACAAAAAGACAATTCCTGGTATAATTCAGTTGGAGCATCAGGAGCAGTTTCTGCAATTGTATTTACTCACATATTCTTTTTCCCTTTACAAGCAATTGAATTATATGCTATTATTCCAATTCCCGGAATTATTTTAGGAGTTGCCTACCTGGCCTATTCCCATTATATGAGCAAACGTAGTGGCGATAATGTAAATCATGATGCACATTTTATTGGTGCTGTATTTGGCTTTCTTTTCCCAATTATTTTAGAACCTAAATTGATTAATGTATTTTTGGGTCAGTTATTTACTTTCTTATAATTACTTATGAACAAAGCTATTTTTCTGGACAGAGACGGTGTTATTAATTTTGATCCGGGAGATTATACATACAAACTTGAAAAATTTAAAATTAATGATGGAGTAATTCCTTCACTCAAAAAACTATACGATAAAGATTATCTTTTATTTATTATTACTAACCAGGGAGGAATCTCTAAACAAATATACACTCATAAACATGTTGAAGATATTCATAAACATCTGGCTGATGAATTAAAAAAAGTGAATATTGAACTTACTGAAATATATTATTGTCCTCATCATAGTGTTAATGAAAAATGCCTTTGCCGAAAACCCAATTCCCTTTTAATAGAAAAAGCAATTGCCCGATTTAACATCAATCCTGAAATATCTTTTATGATTGGAGATAAACAAAGAGATGTAGAGGCTGCTGAAAAAGCCGGTGTAAAAGGGATAAAAGTTGGCCTTAATGAAAATATTGAAAAATATATTAATCAGATAATTAACCAAGAAAAAATGACTAAAATGACTAAAATTTAAAATAAGTTAAAATGTTTTGTGAGTATTTCAAGGATACTACCACGAATTTAATCATTTCCACTAAAATTACAGAATCAGAACCTTTAAACTAAATAAGAAGTGGCAGTTAATTCATTCATATTATACAATGGCGAATATCATTATCGTGATGAGTTTGGATTAAGTTTCAAAAACAGGGCGTTTTGTTATGGTGATGCATTATTTGAAACCATGCATGCTAATGGAACAGAAATCCAGTTTTTCGAGGATCACATGAACCGTTTAAGGTATGGAATGGAAATCTTAAAAATGAAAATTCCAACAGTAATTGAAACTGGTTTTATAGAAAAAGAAATAATAAAATTACTACACAAAAACAAGTTATACCAAGGAGTTCGTATTCGACTAAGTGTTATTAGAAACGAAGGCGGGAAATATACCCCTGCAGATAATAATGTTTCTTATTTAGTAAACACTGAATATATAGAGAACGATAAATACGAATTAAATCAGAAGGGCTTAATCGTTGATATTTTTAACGACATAAAAAAGCCCGTAAATACATTCTCAAATCTAAAATCGGCAAATGCCTTACTATTTGTAATGGCAGGAAATTACGCTAAAGAAAATAATTTAGGTGATTGTATTTTATTAAATAATTGTGGAAATATAGTTGAAGGAATCAGTTCAAATATATTTTTAATTAAAGGAGATACTATTTCTACTCCTCCTCTGAAAGATGGCCCTGTAGCAGGAATAATGCGTAAACAGATTCTTAAAATCGCCGATTCAAACGGATTAAAAATAGAATTTGAAAATTCATTAAAAGAAACTCACCTGTTAAATGCAGATGAAATATTTTTTACGAATAGTATTTCAGGTATAAGATGGGTTCTGGCATATAAAGACAGGCGATATTTTAATAACATTGCTCGTCAGTTTATCGATAAATTAAATATGCTTGCTTTTAAAAATGCCTAAGTTTAATTGACTCTATATTTATTTAGGAGGGTTGCTTAATTTAAGCATTAAATTTTTAGGAAATGTGGTCAAAAATAGTTAGTGGATTTAGAAAAAACACTCAATAAACAACACTCAATAATCAATAAGAAAATTAAAAAAAAGTCGAATATGCAGAAATAATGAAAATTGAATATTGTATGTTGAGT
>DAOWML010000330.1 GCA_030643125.1 Bacteroidales bacterium | reverse complement strand
CTTTTCGACATAAGTTTCAAGCGTTTTGTACACTGTACCAACCGCTATATTTGGGTGATTTGATTTGATGAATTCTATCACCTTTTCGGCCGAAGGATGATTACCTAACTCAATTACTGCCTCTAAAACTGCTAATCGTTGGGGTGTTACTTTTAATCCTTTATCAATTAATATATTTCTGATTTCATCAAATTTCATTAATAAATATTATTAGTTAAGAACTATTCCTATTTAAGAACAAACAAGTTATAAAAATGTTCACAGAATGTAAATTAAAAATTACTTTAAATTCGCAAGTCATACGATGACTTGTTTATTTACATATAGTTAGATGAAATAGCTGTAATTTAGTCATCGTATGATTATTAATGATTCAAATTATAGTTTACGGATTTAAGGAATTATTTAAAAAAATATTTTTAGTAGTAGTTTTTTATTATATTTACAAAATATAAAATAAAATTTAAGATCAATGCTCCAAAATATTGATATATTAATCAACATAGGATTTAACAGACTGGAAGCAGAAGTTTATGTGCATTTACTAACACATCCTCCATCAACAGCATATAAAATTGGCAAACTAATAAATAAACCTACTGCTAATGTTTATAAAGCTATAGATGCCTTAGCTAAAAAAGGAGCCGTTTTAATTGAAAACAATAAAAACAAGTCGTGCAAAGCTGTACATCCTGACGAGTTCTTAAAACTTTACGAAAGAAACATTTCAGAAAAAACAAAGACTGCAAAGGAGTTTTTAAAAACTTTAAATAATGAATTTATCGATGAAAAAAGTTATTCGATAGAATCTGTTCCATTGGTATTTGAGCGATTCAGAACTATGATGAGCAAATGTAAAACCATTGCTGTTATTGATGCATTTCCTAAAGCTCTTAATTTAGTACTTGATTCCATTGAAGTCGCTATTAATCGTGGTGTTGATGTTTATATTGAAGCTTATGCTCCTGTCGAAATTAAGGGAGCCGATATTACGTGTGCAAATATTAGTGAACAAGCCTTAGAACATTGGAAAAGCCAGCAGTTAAATTTAATTATAGATGGAGAAGAACATTTAATTGCTTTAATGGATAATAATTTAGATACAGTAATACAAGCTACATGGAGTAATAATTTTTATATGTCGTGCATATTGCATGCAGGTCGTTTGCACGAACAAACTACCATGAAAATATTATCTAAAATTGACAAACCCAATTTTGAAAACGAAGTAAAAAACATTTTAGATCAACAAAAATATTTTTATAATACTAATATTCCGGGATTTAATAAGCTATTTAAAAGATAGATGAAACATACACCAAGTTTCGAGAAACTAACGGGTTAACCCGTTAGTGCACACAGAAAACTTAGCAAACTAAGCGAAGCGATCTCATAGCCTGCCCTGATTCTTTCGGGGAACGAAATGAATAAATAATTATATAATAAACACAAATATTAATCTTAAAATTAAAGAAAATGAAAAAATCAGTAAATCTAATATCAGGTATTTTACTAACCATTATTATTTTCGGATTAGGAGCTATTGCCTCGCGTATTTTTCACATTAACAGCGAGGTCATTCCGGAATCATTCCTTACTCATACTACAATATTAGTATTCTCATTAATTGCCATCTTTATTTTCACAAAGTATGGTATTTTTAAATTCCAATTTCAAAAAGTTAAGCTCAAATATTATATCTATGGAGGATTAATTGCAATAGCAGCAACCATATTTATGCATATTCTGGTTACAATAATTTTGAAAATTTTCGGATTCCAGATTGATCCATCAGGAAATGGTCATGCAGGAATTGCAGATTTTAGCCCATTACAATTTTTTCTTTTTGTATTTATATATGCCAGTATTTGTGAAGAATTTTTATTCAGGGGATTTACCCAGAATTTTTTCGAGCCTTTAAAATCAACAGGAATACGTATTAGTAAAAATATATTTATTAGTATGCCAGTATTATTAAGTGGCGTACTTTTCGGATTAGTACATTTGATTTTATTAACCGGTAATACAAGTGGGCCTATGATTTTCAGAATAGTTGTTTTTGCAACAACATTAGGATTTGTTGCAGGATATTTTCAGGAAAAACATAAAAGCATTTTACCTGCAATTATTATTCATATGACAGGGAATTTACCGGGACTGATTATGATTTTTGTGTTATAATAAAATGCTTATTTTGTTTAGACATTAATAAAAACTTTTCCAGAGTATTTAACTTTGGAAAAGTTTTTTAATAGCATTATTCATACATCGATTCTCTTAATTCCTGAATTTTCACGTTCGAAATATAATCATCATATTCCATAAGCTTGTCGATAATACCATTTGGTGTTAATTCAATAATGCGATTAGCAACAGTATGTATAAATTCATGATCATGTGAAGACATTAATATATTCCCTTTGAATTTTCTCAGAGTATTATTAAATGCCTGAATCGATTCTAAATCCAGGTGATTTGTTGGAGTATCTAATACCAAAACATTTGCGTTTGTAAGCATCATTTTAGCAAGCATACAACGCATTTTTTCTCCACCGGAAAGTACCTTTGTTTTTTTAAATATTTCTTCGCCTGAAAAAAGCATTTTGCCAAGATATCCGCGTAAAAACAATTCACTTGAATCATCAGAGAACTGACCAAGCCATTCAACCAGAGTCAT
>DAOWML010000137.1 GCA_030643125.1 Bacteroidales bacterium | reverse complement strand
ATAGCGAACAAGTCTAAAAAATTACAACCTGAAATTATATAAAATAGATTCCCGCCTTCGCGGGAATGACAAAAACGGCATAGCCAAACACACATTACCACCGTCAAAGACGGTGGTTTTTTAGATTCTAATAAAATATGATGAAATCATCATTCTAAATGACTAAAATTGATTTATTAACAATTTCTCATTTTAGGCATTTTCAATTTATTTTATTTCAATCCCCGTTTTTCAAGCAATGCATCAATTGAAGGTTCTTTACCACGAAACTTAAGATATTGTTCCATTCCTTCACCCATTCCATTTTCAGCCAAAACATGTTTTCTGAATTTTGCCGCTAATTCCTGGTTATATAAATCACCACTTTCCTTAAATGCATTAAATGCATCAGAGTCTAGTACCTCAGCCCATAAGTAAACGTAGTATCCTGCAGAATATCCACCACTAAAAATATGTGAAAAATAAGTGCTTCGATATCTTGGAATAATTTCATCAATTAATCCGATTTCATCCATAGCCGCCTTTTCAAAAGCATTAACATCTATGTTTTTAGTATTTTCAATAGTATGCCATTCTAAATCAAGTAACGAGGCTGCTACATATTCAACGGTTGAAAATCCCTGGTTAAAGTGTCCACTCTTTTGAATCTTTTCAATTAACTCGTCAGGAATAACTTCTCCTGTTTCGTAATGTTTAGCATAAATTTTTAATACCTCGGCTTCACCTGCCCAGTTTTCCATTACTTGAGCAGGTAATTCAACATAATCTCTTGGAACGTCACGAGAAGTTCTTCTGTAATGACCATCAGCAAAAAAATTATGTAATGCATGACCAAATTCATGGAAAAAAGTAGTTGTTTCATCCCAACTTAATAATGCCGGCATATCTCCTGTCGGGCGCGTAAAATTAGTAACAATATATACTACGGGATATATTTTTCCACCATCTTCGTACGCCCCACTTCTCATAGCACCACACCAGGCTCCTCCCCTTTTCCCAGGACGTGGATAGCTATCAATATAAAGAATTGACAAATGAGATCCATCAGCCTCTTTAACTTCATATACTTTTACTTCCTCATGATAAACAGGAATATCAGTTCTTTCCTCAAATTGTAATCCATACAATTTATTTGAAACATAGAAAATTCCTTCACGCACATTATCTAATGAGAAATATTGTTTTAACTCCTCTTTGTCTAAATCATATTTTTGTTTACGTAATTTCTCGGTATAATACCACCAATCCCATGATTGGAGTTTAAAGTTTCCACCTTCAGCATCAATTATTTTTTGTATTTCATCACGTTCTTTTTTCGAAACTTCTAATGCTGGTTCCCAAACTTTATGTAAAAAATCATAAACATTCTCCGGGGTTTTTGCCATATTATTATCAATTACATATTCAGCGTAATTTCCATATCCAAGTAATTTCGCACGCTGGTCACGTAACGTAACAACTTCTGCAATTATCTCTTTACTATCATTTTCATTGTCGTTATCACCCCTATGGTAATATGCTTTATAAATTTTCTCTCGAAGTTCTCTTTTTGGCGAATAGGTAATAAAAGGAATCCAACTCGGTTTTTGTAAAGTAAAGACCCATTTACCTTCCATTTCATTTTGTTTAGCCTGTTCAGCTGCAGCTGAAATAACTCCTTCAGGTAAGCCAATAAGATTTTCTTCGTTTTCAATAATTAATTTATAATCGTTATTTTCCGCTAATAAGTTTTCTCCAAACTTTAATGAAAGCATCGATAGTTGTTCATTTATCTTCTTTAATTTTTCTCTTTGCTCTTCGGGGAGTGCAGCACCATTTCTTTCAAAATCGCGATAATATTTCTCAACCACTCTCATTTGTTCCTGGTTTAATCCCAAACTTTCCCGTTTATCATAAACTGCTTTTATTCTTTTAAATAACTCTTGATTTAATCCTATCTCATTTCGGTGAGCCGACATAAGTGAAGTTAATTCACGAGCAATTTTCTGTAGTGTTGGATTCGTATTAGCAGAATTTAAACTGTAAAATACTCGTGCTCTACGTAAAATCTCTCCCGATTGATCGAAAGGAATAATTGTATTTTCAAAATTTGGTTCTTCCTTATTATTAATTATCGCATCTATTTCTGCTTTTTCTTGCGTAATACCAGCCTTAAATGCCGGAATATAATGAGTAGTATCAATTATATCAAAAGGAGGTACCTGAAAAGGAGTATCAAATTCAGTTAAGAAAGGATTCTCAGTACTTATTTTCCCTCCTTGATCAGTACAACTAAAAATTACCATGCTGGTTACGATTAACAATAGTGTAAGTTTCTTCATGTGATTTATTTTATGGTTAAGATTTTAAAAATGTTTTTAAAGATAATAAATCAATTAATAAGTATAAAATCTTATAAAACAGATTATAACAACAACATTTTTTTAGATGGTGATTTTTGTAAATGGTTTAACCTAAAAAAAGAATAAAAAAAACATCCCGGCCCCCCGGGATGCTAACACTCTAATTTATTAACCTTGCTATTATAGTGAAGTAAAATAATAGCCCTATTTATTCATTACAAATATACGACATAAATTGATATTCAAAGCTCGAAAACAAAAAAAAATACTTTTTGTGTTTTTTTAACACTTCTATAAAATCAATAATTCCTAAAGCCTGTTAAAACTAATAAAAATAGCTTTCTATTTTTACACAACATATTCAATTTAGTAACCTATTACCCACAAAACTTGTTGTTCTTCAATGCATTTATCAGTCATTTCGATAATTCCTTTATTAACCAGAATAAGTTTATCCAGGTAAAATTTCCATTTCTCTGTCCATTTATTATCCTCTGCTGTGAGTTCGTCAATAAATTCTTGTCCCAGAAAAACCTGATCTAAATAATTCTGAAAATCTTCGAAATCTTTTATGCTTTGCAAAGTCTCTAATTTAGAGATCAACTCATTTCGTAAAGGAACAATTTTTCTCGCATTATATTTCGTAGCTCCAAAAAATTCGTAAAGTTTATTTGCATTTTCAAAACAATTTGCAAACAAGTTAAATACCTCACTTTCTACATATTTCGATTCAGAATCTCCTTTTATATAATTATCATTATCACCGGTTGTATTTAACTCAACAATATTTAAATATTCGGAACTAAATAATTCTATTCTCATATTATCTAAAAATTTACTTATTAATGTGTTTCTAAATTTATTAATTATATTGGATAACAACAAAATTAATTTTAAACAAATATTAAACAATAAATATATCAACTTATTATCTTTATCAGAAAATATATTGATTTATGACAGGTACATTAATAAATGCTGCAGCAATAATAATTGGAAGTATTATTGGAACTAGCCTAAATACAAAGCTTCCAGAACGATTTATTAAAATTATTTTTCAGGCAATTGGGTTGTTTACTCTCTTTATTGGAGTTTTTATGGCACTAAAAACAAATAATATGTTTTTAATGGTCATAAGCATAGTAAGTGGAGGAATAATAGGCGAATGGATTAATATCGATAAATTTGTTAATCACTTTGGGAATAATATGAAAAGCCGGTTTAAATCAAACAACTCCAGATTTTCTGAAGGTTTTGTTACTGCTTTCCTATTGTTCTGCATGGGATCTGTTACTATTTTAGGAGCAATTGAGGAAGGTCTGGGAGGAAAACCTAACCTGTTATTAGCAAAATCTGTTTTAGATGGCGTTTCTTCGATTGCACTTGCAGCAGCACTGGGTTTTGGTGTTGCATTTTCTGTAATTCCTTTGTTGATATATCAGGGTGGATTAACACTACTCGCAGCTTATTTTGGTGATTACTTTGCCGAAAGCATTATTAATGAATTAACCGGCATTGGAGGATTAATGTTAATTGGTTTAGGAATTCATATTCTTGAAATTAAACAACTAAAAATTCTTAATATGATTCCTGCTTTAATTATAATTGTAGTTTTAGTTTACTTTTTCGGATAAATGAATCAAATCTTAAACATAGAAAACAAATTAAGTTCATTATTTAAAAACTGGTATGGCTCGAAACCTGAAAGTATCCAAAAGTTTCCCCACTCAGGATCTAACCGTATTTATTATCGCATACAAAAAAAGGATACTACTGCAATTGGAGTTTATAATGATAATTACAAAGAAAATATTGCTTTCATTGATTTTACAAATCAGTTTCTGGAATCAAGAATAAATGTTCCGGCAATATATTGTAAAAAACTAAATGAAAGTATTTATTTGATTCAAGATTTGGGAGACAATCAACTTCTTTCATGGTTAATATCTAACAAAACAAAAAATAGGTTTCCTGTTAAAGCATTAGAAATATATAAAAAAGTAATTCAGGAATTAATACGAATACAAATTATTGCCGGTAGTAGTTTTAACTTTTCAAAATGTTACCCCTATTCTGAATTCGATGAGAATGCTATAAAATATGACTTGAATTATTTCAAAATAAATTATGCAAATGCTTTGAAATTAAGTTATAATCAAGAAAAAATAGATTCAGATTTTGATCTTTTCGCTAAGTATCTGTTAACTGCGGATAATAATTATTTCATGTTTCGTGATTTTCAGGCAAGAAATATTTTATTAGTAAACGATCAACCCTGGTTTATCGATTACCAGGGTGGACGAAAAGGACCATTACAATATGATTTAGTATCTCTTTTATTTCAGGCAAAAGCTAAAATTCCTGAACATATCAAAAATCATTTATTAGATTATTATATTCAAGTTGCTAAGCAATTTGCCCCAATAAATAAAAATGAATTTATTGAGTATTATTTTGCATTTGCATTAATAAGGATTTTGCAAACACTGGGAGCTTATGGTTTACGTGGTTTAATCGAAAAGAAGAATCACTTTATCGAAAGCATTCCTTTAGCAATTAGCAATTTAGTTTATTTAAAAGATAAGATTGACATACTTGACAAAATGCCTGAATTAAAACAAATTATTGAACAAATCACAAATTCAGAAATAAGATGAATAACAAATTAACAGTTACAATAAATAGTTTTTCATATAAACGAACACTGCCTGAGGATAATTCAGGAAATGGAGGAGGATTCATTTTCGACTGCAGATCAATTAATAATCCTGGAAGATATGAAGAATACAAGAACCTAACGGGTAAGGATAAAGAAGTTATTCGGTTTTTTGAAAATGAAACGGAAATGTCAGAATTCTTAAACCATATTTTTGCAATTATAGATCAATCTGTAAAAAAATATATTAAACGAGAATTCACACATCTGATGGTAAGCTTTGGTTGCACAGGTGGACAACATCGCTCGGTATATTGTGCCGAAAATCTTTCACAACACCTTAAAAAGAATCTTGATATCAATATTATAGTCAATCATATTGAGCAAGAAATTTTAAAAAAGGAACGCTCATGAAAGCAATGATTTTTGCGGCAGGGAAAGGCACAAGATTAAAACCTTTAACTGATAATACACCTAAAGCATTGGTTCCGGTTAACGGAACACCTATGATTGAATTAGTTATTAAAAACCTGATAAGTATTGGTGTAAAAGAAATTATTGTAAACGTTCATTATCTTGCCGATCAAATTATTGACTTTTTAATCTCCAAAAACAATTTTGGAATTCGAATTGAAATCTCCGATGAAACAAATGAATTATTGGATACCGGAGGTGGATTAAAAAAAGCTTCCTGGTTTTTTAATGACAATGAACCTTTTATTGTGCATAATGTTGATGTAATTAGCAACATTGATTTAAAAGGAATGATTGACTTTCACAATAAAAATAAAGCACTTGCTACATTAGCTGTCAGAAAAAGAACATCAAGCAGATATTTTCTTTTCAATAATGAAAAAGAACTATGTGGTTGGGAAAATACAAAGACCTCAGAAAAAATAATCTCAAGATCTTCAGAAAAATACACATCTTTAGCTTTTAGTGGAATTCATGTTATTAGTCCGACCATTTTTAAAAATATTAAGCAAGAAGGGAAATTTTCAATTGTTCAAAACTATCTTAAACTTTCAAAAAACAATCTAATATTAGCCTATCAACATGATAAAGGTTATTGGTTTGATATTGGCAGTTCTAAAAAGCTAGATGTTGCAGAAAAATATATTAACCTGAATTCGGTATAAGATTCAATTTAGGTGAGATATATCATCATTTATTTTTCATCAATTTAGAACAAAAATGCAAATTAACCGTATTGACATGTTATTAAAGAAATAATACTTCATAATTTAAAAAAACAAATAACATAAAAATTTAATTGCATGACTTACCGTGATGATTATCTGAATGATAAAATCAAAGACCCATTTGATAGAGTAAGACAACCATTTAAACGATTCTTACAAATAGAATCAGCAGGAGGTATATTATTAATTATAGCAACAATTTTAGCATTAATTATTGCTAACTCCGGATGGGCTAGTTCATATGAATCTTTATGGAAAGAAAATTTCACATTAGGATCTGAACATTTTAACTTAACAAAACCAATTATTCTATGGATAAATGATGGCTT
>DAOWML010000268.1 GCA_030643125.1 Bacteroidales bacterium | reverse complement strand
GGTAAGATTTTAACTCAATTGCATTTAATTGTACTTTCATTAAAATTCTACCACCACTGGTTGCTTCAGCAAAAATTTTATCTCCTTTTATCTCGTCCAAAATTTTAATTTCAGCTGAAGCGTTTGAAGTTATTTCTCTAATTTCCTTAAAAGTCAAATAAATTTTTACTTTAACTTCATCATCAAATAAATTTGAGTTCATCTTTATTTTCAGAAGTTTATCTTTTACTACCGTTGCAACTTCAGAAGGGTCAACATTTTTTGTTTCAATTTTAAGCGATTCCTTGTCACCTAATTTCATTTCAATTTTAATATTGCCGAATACATCAATCTTATCAAACGAACCAATCTCCCTGGTTTCTGTATTTTGAGCATTTGTATATAAAATACTCAATAAAAACAATCCGGTGATTAAATATTTCAATATTCTCATAACTTTATCTGTTAATTAACTTTTTATAAAAAATAAAGGAACAAACAACGGTCCTTTTATTTAAACTTTTAATTTAAACTTTTATTATAATATCCTCTTAATATTTTCTGTTACAATATGTCCGTCAAACAACTGTACTATTCGATGTGCATATTCTGCATCGGAAGGAGAGTGTGTAACCATAACAATTGTAGTACCTTCTTTATTTAATTCAGAAAGGAGTTTCATAACTTCTTCTCCATTGGCAGAATCAAGGTTCCCTGTCGGCTCATCGGCAAGAATTAAATTTGGGTTCGCAACAACGGCTCTTGCAATTGCAACTCTTTGCTGCTGACCTCCCGACAATTGTTGCGGGAAATGTTTTCTACGATGAGTAATTTTCATTCGATCGAGAACAGCTTCTACTTTTTTCTTTCTTTCAGAAGCAGAAACTTTTAAATACAATAATGGTAATTCGACATTTTCATAAACAGTTAATTCATCAATTAGGTTAAAACTTTGAAAAACGAATCCAATATTTCCTTTTCGTAATTCAGTTCTCTGTTTTTCTTTAAATTTTGAAACTTCAGTGTCATTGAAATATAATTCGCCGGACGTAGGGTTATCTAATAATCCTACAATATTTAACAAGGTAGATTTTCCACACCCTGATGGACCCATAATAGCAATGAACTCACCCTTTTGTACTTCAAGATCAATCTTGTTTAAGGCAGTTGTTTCAATTTCGTCTGTCTTAAATATTTTTATTAATTGGTTTGTTTTAAGCATAGTATTTAGTTTTTAGTTGCATTTATGTTTCGTAATGTTTTCCCTTTATCATCAAGCTTATTCGCAACGTAAAGTTTCAGCAGGATTTTTCATTGCTGCCATTACGGTTTGGTATATAACGGTTTAAAATAATACAATTATAAAAATTTATAAGTTACAAAATCTATGGAACTAATTTCAAAGACGAACTAATTTCATTTTTGATGCACAAAAAAAGCCAGACAATTTTGTCGGGCTTTTTCTATGATAAATTGTTGTTTTATTCAAACAAAAAGTCAAAATCATCATCAGGACCAAGCTCTTTTGGCTCTTCTTCGTATTTAAAGATTCTTACTTTTCGTGGGCCAATTAAATTAATTTCGGCATTATCAATTTTCAACATTGTTCCTTCTCTTAACCCAACAACATAAGTGAAAGGATTCGCTACCAGGTATTCTTCTAGTCTTTGTTCTCTGGTTTCGCCCGCATGTCCTTCAGGGTTAGCGTCTAAATAATGTGGATTAATCTGAAAGCGAATAAGATTTATTGCGTGAAAGCTATCCGGCTCAACAATAGGCATATCGTTAGTTGTACAAATAGTCGGACAGGTAACATTTGATCCTGCACTCCAGCCTACATAAGGCTTGCCTTTAAAACATTCGTAACGAATAGTTTCAAGTAAATCTTGTTGTTGCAAAAGTTTTAACAGATTAAACGTATTACCTCCACCAATAACAACAGCTTCTGCATCTTTTAATGCCTTCTTTTTCTTACCATGATCATAAAGATGAAGTGAATCAACTTCGTAACCAATTTCTGAAAATCGTTCTTGAACTTTTTTCTGATAATCATCAAAAGAAAAAGTTACTGCTGCATAAGGAATAAACAATACTTTTTTTACTCCATCTCCTAAAAACTTTTTTATCTCATGTTTAGGATAATCAAGATAAGCCTCACCGGCATTTGTTGAATTACTTATTAAAAGAAGTCTCATATTTATTTAATTTTTACTATTAATATTTCAATTTGAATCTTTAAATATACTAAATCGTTGGGTTTAAATTTTAATTCCCATTACTAAAATATCATCTATTTGATCATGATCGCCTTTCCACTTAAAAAACTCCTCTTCCAATATTTCTTTTTGTTCAGGCATCGATTTATCTTTAATTGAAATCAACAAGTCTTTAAATGGCACTAATTTAAATTTACGCGAATTCGAGCCACCGAACTGATCTATATACCCATCTGTAAATATGTAAATAATGTCTCCCTTTTGTATATCAAGTTCATGATTTGTAAACGGTCCCTTTTCTATGATATGAATCCCAATTGGCATTCTGTCAGCTTTTAGCGAAATAAAATCATCGTCTCGTATTAAGTACAGAGGATTGTAAGCACCGGAATATTGTAACTTCTGTTTATTGGGGTCGATTATACATAAGGCAATATCCATTCCATCTTTTGCCTCATCTTCTTTACCTGTTTGATGCAATGATTCTTTTACATAATCTCTTAACTGGTTTAAGATTGAATTGGCTTTTAGCTCTGTTTCTTTATTTACAATTTCGTTAAGAAAAGCAAAGCCCAACATACTCATAAACGCTCCCGGCACACCATGCCCGGTACAATCCACGGCGGCAACAATAATTTTATTATCCTTATGAGTTATCCAGTAAAAATCGCCACTAACAATATCGCGTGGTTTGTACAAAATAAAATAATCAGGAATTAATTTTGAAATAAAATCTCCGGGAGGCAAAATAGCAGTTTGAATCCGGCTTGCATATTCAATGCTATCTGTTATTTGCTTTTTTTGATAGGCCAGAAGAGAATTCCTTTTACGTATTCTTTTTATTTGGTTGAATAAAATCAAAAGAAATATAAAAATTGAAACAAATCCTGATAATAAGAATATTGAAAAGTTTTTTTGTTTTTTAATCTTTAAATCTTTTATAGTCTTTTCGTTTTCTAGATTTTTTATCTGTTGTTCTTTTTTCTTTGTTTCGTATTGAGTTTCTATTTCCTGAATTTGTCTTGATTTCTCGGCATTAAATACCGAATCGTTTAATATAAAACTTAATTCAGCATATTCAAGTGCTTTTTTATAATTTAATTCAGCTTTATATATCTGTGATAAAATGTAATAGGCATCTCCTATTTCGACCAATGCTCCCACTTCTTTTGCTATTTCAAGTCCAAGATACAGGTATTTTTTTGCATTTTTTATATCACCTTTTGATCTGTATAAATCTCCAATAAGTAAATAGGTTTGAGCTTGTTCTACCTTGTGCCCCAGCTCTTTCTCCAGTTCCAAAATCATATAGTAGCTGTTTAAGGCTTTTTCTTTTTGTCCTAATATATTCAATATCTCAGCCAAATTTGATAAAGCCATTAATTGTTGTCTTAAATATCCTAATTCAACATAAATTTCATATGCATTTTCAAAATAATGTCTAACATTATCGTAATCTTCCAAATAATAATTAACAATTGCCATATTATTATATAAAAGAGCCATCCCTGCTTTATCGTTTATCTTTTTTCTAATTACCATGGACTTATTATATAAGTTCATGTTTTTCGAAAAATTTCCTTGTCT
>DAOWML010000188.1 GCA_030643125.1 Bacteroidales bacterium | reverse complement strand
TATTGCAATATCTTTTGGTAAAAGTCCATTTATCTTAAAAAGAAACTTTCTATCCGAATGCAAATTAATTTTAACAGAATCGAAATGAGCTACAAAATAAGAAGCATGGACACCGGTATCTGTTCGTCCTGCTCCGGTAATGTCTATATCTTCTTTTAAGATAGTTGAAAATGCTTTAGTTAAAACATCCTGAACCGAAATAGCATTAGTCTGAATTTGCCATCCATGGTAATTTGTTCCTTTATAACTAAGCTGAACAAAATATCTGAGTTTCATCTGTTTATATTTTGTAATTGATACATTTTAATTGATATATGCGATTAATAATCTTATTAATAAACAAATAAACGTGACTAATCAGTGTATGATATATATTTGTAATATTCAACATATCAGCGAATCACTAAATTTTTGATAAAAAAATGAAACTATATTATTTAATCAAATCTTCGTGTGCCTTTGTGAAAAACCTTAGTGTTACTTTGTGGTAAAAAAATAAACCACAAAGGTACACAAAGTACACACAAAGGTTCTCAAAGCATTATAGTTTAAGTATCGTTATAAAAATAGTAATGTGTTTGCTCTATATATTAACCATACTGATTAGTTACAAATAAACAAATAAACAAATAAACAATCAATCAAATAACCAATTTTAAAAGTAAGTCCTTCAATCCACCTAACTGTAATGTAAACTTAATTTTTCTTAAACTCCTTTAACATTTTTTAACACAAAATTGAGTTAATATTGTCCTGATTTTACAATGACAGAAGTAGAATTATTACAATTATTTTAACAAAATTATTTTATGTATCTTTTCAAAAATTATGAGCTATGAACGAAACAGTTGATATAAAAGAACTGAATGATCGAATAGAGAAGGAAAGTTCATTTGTTGATATGATTAAAATGGAAATGGGCAAGGTGATTGTTGGTCAAAAACATCTTGTTGATTCTCTTTTAATTGGTCTCCTTTCTGATGGGCACATTTTACTTGAAGGTGTTCCCGGTTTAGCAAAAACATTGGCTATTAGTACATTATCGAATATTGTTGATGCAGATTTTAGCCGTATTCAGTTTACGCCGGATTTATTACCTGCCGATTTAATTGGCACAATGATTTACAGTCAGAAAAAAGAAGAATTTCAGGTTAAAAAGGGGCCAGTTTTTACTAATTTTGTATTAGCTGATGAGATTAACCGTTCTCCTGCAAAAGTGCAAAGTGCTTTATTGGAAGCAATGCAGGAACGTCAGGTTACAATTGGTAAAGAAACGTATCAACTTCCAAAACCGTTCTTAGTAATGGCAACACAAAACCCTATCGAACAAGAAGGTACTTATCCCTTACCGGAAGCACAAGTTGACCGTTTTATGCTTAAGGTAGTGGTTGATTACCCGAAAATGGAAGAAGAAAAACTGATTGTTAGGGAGAATATTGCTAAAGAATTTCCAAAAGCAAATACTATTCTAAAAAAACAAAACATTATTGATGCACGTAATGTTGTTAAAGATGTGTATATCGATGAGAAAATTGAGCGATATATTTTAGATATTGTGTTTGCAACCAGATTTCCTGAAAAATATGGTTTGGAGAAGTTTTCTGCAATGATTAATTTTGGTGGTTCACCACGTGCAAGTATTAATTTGGCTTTGGCATCAAAAGCTTATGCTTTTATTAAGTGTCGTGGGTATGTTATTCCGGAAGATGTTCGCGCAGTATGTCATGATGTATTACGCCACAGAATTGGATTATCTTACGAAGCCGAAGCAGAAAATGTAACATCAGAAGATATTATTACGGAAATCCTGAATACTATTGAAGTTCCATAAAAGTTACATACATCTGTCAAATGAAAAAAATAATTGTACTTCTGTTAATTGTAGTTTCGAGCTTAAACGTTCTTGGACAAAGTTTTGTAGGTAAACATAAGTTAACGATCAAAAAGGAAATGAAAGAAAACCATAAAGACTTTTATTTTTCGAAAGAAGTTATGGGTAAAAGTAGTTTCATTAAATTTGAAGATTTTGATGGTTATCGTACTTATTTGTTTGTACTCAATGATGATGGATATTGCAAATATCAAATGTTAATGTGCGATTATAGTTTATTAAAAACAACAATCGCCCAATTAAACCAAAATTATGAGTATAAGCAAAGCCTAACCTGGTACGATTATGTTTCAGGGAAAGAAAATTTTGTTATCAAAATCAAGAAAGAAGAATGGTATTTTTCTGTTATTACGAAGAAGCTCGAAGAGAAAGATTGATGTAAAACCACTAAATTAATTGGGTGTGGAAGCTTCAGAACTACTTAAGAAAGTACGAAAAATAGAGATTAAAACCAGAGGTTTATCAAAAAATATTTTTGCAGGCGAATATCATAGTGCGTTTAAAGGTCGTGGTATGGCTTTTAGCGAAGTACGTGAATATCAGTATGGAGATGATATTAGAAATATAGACTGGAATGTAACTGCTCGTTTTAATCATCCTTATATTAAAATATACGAAGAAGAGCGCGAACTAACAGTAATGCTACTTGTTGATGTTAGTAATTCACGTGTATTTGGAACACAGTCTCAATTAAAGAAAAATCTTATTACCGAAATTTCTGCTGTTTTATCTTTTTCCGCAATTCATAATAACGATAAAATAGGAGTGATTTTATTCAGTGATAAGGTAGAAAAATTTATTCCTCCTAAAAAAGGAAGAACGCACATATTAAGGATTATAAGAGAGTTAATCAATTTTACTCCTGAAAATAAGGAAACAAATATTGCTGAAGCGCTTCGTTATTTAACCAATGCTATAAAGAAAAGAAGTACAGCTTTTTTAATTTCTGATTTTATTGATGATGACCCGGATTCCGGATTGCCGCGGTTTGATGAGGCTATTCGAATTGCAAATCGTAAACATGATATTATTGGATTAAAAATATACGACAAACGCGAAAAGGAAATTCCTTCAGTCGGTATTATTCGTATGAAAGATGCCGAAACCGGAGAATATGCATGGGTAGATACAACAAGTGCAAGTCTTCGTGAAAATTATGCTAATTGGTATAGAACTATGGAAGTATCTGTTAGTGATACTATGGTTCGTGCTGGTGTTGATTTTGTTTCAATTGCTACCGACGAAGATTATGTTAAACCTTTAATTAAACTCTTTAAAAAGCGATAATTGAATTGATTTTTGATTTTATGGTGCGAATATTTAAAACATATAAACTTTATTTTATTCATTTAGTAATACTAAGTTCATTGTTTTCGGTTGTTATGGCCCAAAATGTAACAGTGAAAGCCAAAATGGATACAACAGAATTTTTAATTGGCGACCAGGTTGGTTTAGAACTGGAGGTCAAACAACCAATTAAAGAATTTGTTGGAATCCCTATATTTAAAGAAGAACTTACAAAACAGATTGAGATTCTTGAGCAATCAGAAAATGATACAACTCTACTAGAAAGCGGACATTTTATTATCAAAAAACGATTATTGATTACAGCATTTGATTCAGGCTATTATGTACTACCTCCAATTCCTTTTTTATATTATAGCGATACTTTAAGGTCAGAGCCAATACTATTTAAAGTAAATACTATTCAGGTTGATACTACTCAAGCTATTAAAGATATTAAGATGCCTTACGAAGCACCATTGAGTTTTGCTGAAGTATTTCCATGGGCTGGTGGTGGATTAGGCTTAGTACTGTTGATTTTGGTAATTATTTACATCATTAGAAAAATACGTCGTAATGAACCTATAATAAAACGATTTAAACCCCGTGAGCCGGCTCACATTATTGCTTTACGCGATTTGTCTAAGCTGAAAACAGATAAGCTCTGGCAACAGGGAAGGATTAAAGATTATTACACGGTATTAACTGATACTCTTAGAATGTATTTATGGAACAGATATGCCATTCGTACTTTGGAAAGAACAAGCGAAGAAATTTTAGAGTCGCTTAATATTTCAGGATTCAAAGATGAAGATGCATTTAATAATTTAAAGGACATATTTTATACCTCTGACTTGGTCAAGTTTGCAAAATTTAAACCTCTGGCTGATGAACATGAAAGTTGTATGAATGGAGCTTACGAATTTGTGGACAGAACAAAATTGATAATTGAAGAAGAAACTGATTCGACCGAAGAGGATATTAAAGAAAAAGTTGAAATGCTTGAAGAACAAAATAATTAGAAAAAGATTATTTGAACAATAAGTTATGAATAATATAACATTTGTAAATCCAAATTTATTATACCTGCTACTTTTAGTAGTACCTGTTATTGTGTGGTATGTGCTAAATCATAAACGAACACATGCCAGTATTCAGGTTTCTACTATAAAAGGTATTGGTAAAAATCATATTACATACAAGCATATTTTACGACATGTAGTTTTTGCATTAAGAGTCCTTACCATCGTATTAATAATTATCGCAATTGCCCGGCCACAATCTATTTTGAGTTGGAAAAACGAAGAATCTGAAGGTATTGATATTGTGTTAGCTCTAGATATTTCAAGTAGTATGTTGGCCCGTGATTTTCAGCCTGATCGGCTAGAAGCTGCAAAAGATTTAGCAATTCAGTTTATTGCAGGTCGTAGAAATGACAGAATGGGCTTAGTTGTATTCAGTGGCGAAAGTTTTACGCAGTGTCCTTTAACAACAGATCATAGAGTGTTAATAAATCTTTTTAGAGATATTAAAAGCGGAATGATTGAAGATGGAACAGCTATTGGAATGGGACTGGCAACTTCCGTTAGCCGATTAAAAGATAGTGATGCAAAAAGTAAAGTTATAATTCTTTTAACAGATGGTGTTAATAATAGAGGAGCAATAGCACCGGTAACTGCTGCTGAACTAGCTCAAACTTTTGGAATAAGAGTTTATACTGTCGGGGTTGGAACAGAAGGAATGGCTCCATATCCTGTACCAACGCCATTTGGCATACAAATAAGAAACGTGCCGGTAGAAATTGACGAGGAAACTTTACAGGAAATTGCTCAAAATACAGGAGGTGAATATTTCAGAGCAACTGATAATAAAAAGTTAAAACAGATATACGAACAGATTGATAAATTAGAGAAATCAAAAATTGAAGTAAAAGAGTTTAGCCAAAAGGATG
>DAOWML010000056.1 GCA_030643125.1 Bacteroidales bacterium | reverse complement strand
TTTTGCAAGGCAAAACGGACATGTTGCAGTAGCTGATTATATTAAAAACAACTCAAAATAAACATTGCATAATTTTATTTTGTTAAGCATTTGATTAAAGTTCGTCTTTAGAGTCAAATTTACTTACTAAAAAAAGTCTTTTCTGTTAATTCATTTAACAGTACACAGTCTTCAGTAGGCAATAAAAAGGCTAAACGACTACATGAACTGCACAATACGAAACTGAAAGAAGATTATCTGTAGCATATACTAATCTGGGAATAATACACAGGCATTTAGAGCAATATGAAAATGCCATAAATAACTACCAAAAAGCAATTGAATTGTGGGATCAAAATCTTACGGCAGAAAATAATTTATATATTTTATTGGGCAAACCCTTGATAAAACGAAATTTAATTCAGAAATTATTCCCTCCTAAACATACTGAATAGACTAAACCCGTGAGGACTGAAAAAATATAGGTTTGCATTACAAATGAAATTTATTTAGTAAGCACTAAAAAAACAATTAACAATCCCAGATAATTATCGGGACAAACAATATCCAAAACCCAAATTCAAGATTTCAAATATTTTTTGGAGAAAAACGGATAAGAGATTAAATTGAGCCTTCAAATCCTTACAAATTTTGTCTTGAAAAATTAAATTATTACTGTGTTTCATCTATAATTTAACAAGCATTAAGTTTGATATTTCGAAATTAATATTTGATATTTATTTGTTATTTGATACTTGTTATTTGGATTTTTCTTAAATTTAATCGGCAAAAATAATTTTCGCACGTTTTCCTGATGATGAAATATGTAGGTTAGTAAATAAAAAAAATTGCCAACAAAAAAGATGAATTTCTAATTCAAACTAAATCATGCATTTAACGCCAAAAGATATTCGCAAGTTTTTTGCCGGGATCGTTTTCCCTTCTATACTGGCCGTTGTTCTTTTTATTACATCAATCTATGTATTTATTTTGCCTGTTTTTGAAAATAATATAATGGATAAAAAACGGGAAATGATTAGCGAACTTGTTAACACAGCATGGAGCCTTATTGAAGATTACGATCAGGATTATAAAGATAGTCTTATTACGCTTGAAGAAGCACAACAACTTGCCATTAATAAAATTGGAAAAATGCGTTATGGCGATGAAAACAAAGACTACTTCTGGATTACAGATCTTTTCCCACACATGATAATACATCCGTATCGCACTGAATTAAACGGAACAGAATTAACTGATTATAAGGATCAGGCAGGCAAATTGTTGTTTGTAGTTGCAGTGGATACGGTTAAAAAAAGTAGTGAAGGTTTTATAGATTATATGTGGCAATGGAAAGATGATTCAACCCGCATAGTACCCAAACTTTCTTTTGTTAAAATTTATCATGACTGGAACTGGATTATTGGTACTGGTATTTATCTTGAAGATGTTAAAGAAGAAATATCTGAACTGGAAAAGCGCCTTATTAAAATTACCTTTATTATTATAGGTATAATTAGTGTAATAATCCTTTTCATTGTTAAGCAAAGTCTTGATATTGAAAGAAGAAGAAAGGATGTTGAAGATAAGTTAAAAGCATCGCGAAGAAAGTATCAGTCGCTGGTTGAAGCATCAATTGACGGAACATTGCTTATAACTGATGATAAGATCATATTCTCAAATATGAAATTCAATAACATGTTTGGAAGCTCGGCCAGTTATGTTTTGTCCTTAAAATTTGATGATATTTTTGATATTCAATGGAATGATGCCAAGTCTAGAATTAAAAATTCCGGCAAATCAGAATCTATTGATACACAACTTAAAGTATTAAATAAACTTAATAAGGATGTTGTGTTAACAATATCAAAAGTATATTTCGGAAAACAGGAAGGTTTTATAATAATTGTAAAAGATATTACAAAAGCAAAACTTGTTGAAAACGAAACTGAACAATTATCAAATGAAATTCAGACCTCGCTCCTTTTAATGAGTCAGCCGATTAAGAATTTTATAGAAGAATTGATAAAATGCGATATTGAAACTTCGATTCATGACGTAGCGTCGACTATGACACGTAAAAATCAGGAAGTTATATTTATTACTCAAAACGATAATATTATAGGTATTGTAACTGACAGCGATCTAAGATCAAGGGTTCTGTCTAAAAAAATTGATCCGGCAAATTCAGTTGCACAAATAATGACATCTCCGGTAATTAGCATACAGGATAATATATTATTGTACGAGGCAGTTTTGATCTTTAATAAGAAGAATATTTCTCATCTGGCTGTAAAGAACAGTAAATCAGAAATAATAGGTGTTTTAAACAATGCTGATGCACACGAAATGCAAAGAAATTCAATAAGTTTCTTTGTTAAAGAAGTTGAAATTGCAGAGAATATTGAGCAGATCGAAAAAACTACCAATAAATTACCTGTGTTGGTTAAAGCACTTATAGATAGCGGAGCACGTACACAAAATATAACACGAATAATAACTTCGTTAACAGATGCTATTACCAACAGAGCTATTTCTATAGCTATTGAATCACTTGGTTCTCCACCATGTAAATTTGCTTTTATTGCCGTTGGAAGCGAAGGTAGAATGGAACAAACCCTGGCTACTGATCAGGATAATGCAATTATTTTTGATAATGTTAATAAAGAAAATCATAAAGTATATAAAACATATTTTCTTGAATTAGGGAAAAAAGTAACGACAGCTCTCGATCATCTCGGTTTTAAATATTGCAATGGTGAAGTAATGGCAAATAACCCCAAGTGGGTTTTATCACTTGACGAATGGAAAAATCAGTTTAAAGAATGGATAAATAACAGCGATCCTAAAAGTATTCTTGAAGCCGGAATTTTTTTCGATTTCAGATGTATTTATGGCAATAAAGAATACACGAAGAATCTTCAAAACTATGTATTCCAAGCTATAGAAAATAAAGCTGTTTTCTTTCAGCACATGGCAAACCCAATTATAAAATATAAGTCGGCAGTTAATTTATTTGGTAATATTATTGGAGATTCAAAAGATAACGATCATTCGGCTTTAGACATAAAGAAGATTATTTTACCAATTGTTAGTTTTATAAGATTATACTCGTTAAAAAATAATATTACAGAAACCAACTCTATTTTGAGGTTGGAAAAATTGAATTCCTCAAACTTTATTAGTAAATCGCTATATAATGAGATAATTGTTTCATATAATTATTTAATGCTTTTAAGGTTCAGATTTCAAACCAATGAGCTCTTAAAAAATCGAACTCCCGACAATTTAATTGATATTGAAGAGCTAACCGATATTGAGAAAACAATCATAAAAAAAATAATCTCAGAAATTTCCAACTTGCAAACTCAGTTAAATTTTGATTTTAAAGGGAGTTTATAATCTCCTTATTTAGTAGTCAATTATTTTAGTTCAATCCTAGATCAAGTTCTTTGCCTATAGCAAAAATAAAATTACCGGTTGCAACATCAACTAATATTCGTCCATCACAATCTGGAGTAAATTCGTAAAACACATGACCAAAAACAATATCACTACTATTTGTAGATGTAGCAACCTCCACATCCTGCATAAATACATATCCGCTTGTCGGGTTTTTTAAGCAGTCAGAAGAAAATTCAGTATTAATCATAGCCATTTGCAATACTCCTGCCGACGATTCCACATCATAATTTTCAACCGCTACAGCTTGCTGCCCTCCGTATATCTTAAATTTATCATCATATAAATTATCATAAGTTCCCTGATGGTAAACATCAATTATCCATGCGTTCTGAGCTATAGCAACTTCATTTATTTCCGTTCTTTCATTCTCAAGTTTCAGAAGGCTCTCTTCAATTTCGGAGGGAGTAAGGTCTAGACCAATATCCAAATTTGAGCCCAAATTGATATCCATAGATACATAAACAGCTGTTGTTTTATCTTCAAATTCATCGTAAATAACGGGAAATGCCACTACATTCAGCAATGTAAAGCTTCCTGTAACAATATCCATATCAGTAAAGAATACTGATGCCAAAGCAGTATTTTCATCAGTTTGTACATAAGCAATTATCATTTGCCCATAAGTATCACCTTTAAATTTATAAGGATAATCGGTGTTAGTATCAATATATAAAAGTGTTGCATTTTTTTGTTTTTCAGATTTAACTACAGGAGACTTTAACCCTCTCATATCCATTGAAACCAATGATGCAGCATATCCAATAGGAATAACTGTTTTAATGGTTTGGGTAATCGGGCTTACGGGAGGATCCTGAAACCAATCTTTTATTGGGTTATCAACTTCTTTTCTACAAGAAAAATTAATAATCAATAATAGAACTAAAAAATATTTTAATATTTTCATGTGTAATTAAAATTTTGGTACGTAAATTTGTATACACAAATCGTTCCAGTTTAGTTACAATTTCAATATTAAATCAATGTATTATGGAAAAATCTTATAAAATAGCTGCATATTTATTAGTTCTACTTGGCGTAATTCATTCGGGATTTACTCCTTTTTTTTATAAAACTTTAAGCGCAGATTCTTTATGGTTTTTAGGAACCGGCCTTACATATATATTTATGGGTTTATATAATTTAGCTTCCATTAAAGTAAAAGTTAAAAGTATTTGGAGTGTAGCAGTTATATTAAATTTCATAGGAACAATTTTTACAATAGCCATAACATACATATTAAGAGAACCACAAGCTTATGTTGCCCTGTTTCTTGTAATTTTCATATTTCTAAGCAGTTTGTTTACAAAAAGATAATCTCTTATTTATTTTTACTAAGTTGTTTCATTACATTTTTTGAAGTAAGTGCAAAACAAGGTTTTATTGGTATATCAGCTACTTTAAAACCTTTGGCAGTCCAAACATTACAAGTTTTAAACAAATGATAATGTTCATTGGAAAGATAAAACCGGCTATTACCATATAATCCTTTTCCCAGTTTTATATTATGTTTATTGCTATCCAAAGAAAAACTTTTATTCAAATACTTAATAAGCTTATTAAAATTTTCTTCTGTTAATTCAATCTCAATGATTTCTTCTTCATTCAATCTTTCCAATTGATGAGAGCTGTTTTCTGCAACATGCAAAACAGATTCCGTGGGCCACAATACTGCTCCTAAAGCTCATAATAAAGTTCCTTTTTCAGACATATAAAAATCCTTATCGCCCCAACCTATTTCAATATATTGTGAATTATTAAAATCATTACTAATTGCCGATAATAATTCACGTGCTTCTGATCTGTTTATTATAATTCCTGTATGCCAGCGATGTTTTAAGACGTAGATTTTTTTACATTCAGTTACATTGTAATCCGCAGAATACAAATTATTTTGATAAACAAACGCCAGAGATAAAATGAATATTTTTATACTAAACATCATTTTCGTTTTAGTAAATCCTAAACGATAGTGTATAAATATATTATAAGGTGTATCTGAATATTGCAACCCAATGACAAACACTTCCAGCAATTACCATCAAGTGCCATATTAAATGGTTATACTTTATCTTGTTCATTTTATAAAATAATACTCCTAAAGTATAACAGGCTCCGCCAATAAAAATAAAACTTATGCCCATTGGATGCATATGTTTATATAATGGGATTAAAAACATTAAAAAAAGCCAACCCATAATAACATATGCAATTACATAAAATAAAGCTACACCATTTTCAAATTTATTTGGAATAAAAACTTTTAAAATAACCCCTGTTAATGCTAATCCCCATTCTATGCCAAACATAACCCATCCCCAATCATTACGAATAACCACTAAGGCAATAGGAGTATAAGTAGCAGCAATAAAAAGGTAAATTGCAATTTGATCGAAATTATGAAAAAAATCTTTGGCTTTTGTCCCAAATGGGAGTGAATGATTAAGTGTAGATGACAGATATAATAATACAAGAAATGAACCGTAAATTACAAAGCTTACTATATGCCAGGTTGTTCCGTAACGCGACGAAAATACAGCCATTAAAACCAATGCAACAATGGCAAATACAGCTCCAAGTCCATGAGATATTGAGTTAGCTATCTCCTCTCCTTTTGTAAATCGTTTATTAGCAGTCATAATAAATAATTTAAAAAAGTAAAAATAATAATTAAAAGCATAACGTATTTAGAAGTAATCTTAACAGCATTAAAACAAAAGAATATATATTTATGCAGTCATATTTCAGTTCATTTATATAATTTTGGGAATGGTAAACTTAAATACACTTCCTGTTTCTAATTCGCTTTCAACCCATATTTTACCACCATGTTTTTCTACAAATTCTTTACACAGTATTAAACCTAATCCACTTCCCTTTTCCTTATTAGTTCCGGGTTTAGAATAAACTTTATCAATTTTAAAAAGATTCTGCAATTCATTTTCAGACAGACCTATTCCAGTATCTTTAACAGATACTTCTGTTACTTTATCATCTTTATTTGAACTTATAGAAACCATACCATTCCTTGAAGTAAATTTAACCGCATTACTAATTAAATTACGTAAAATCGTTTTTAGCAAATTTTTATCGGCGATAATATGGTAATTTTCAGGCACATCATTAATTATATCAATATCTTTAAACTGGCATTGGTGTTCCACATCATCAATACATATTTGAATTATCTCATACAAGTTAACTTTTACAGGTTCAAACACTATTTTGTCTGTTTGCGACTGCGACCATTTTAAAAGATTTTCTAAAAGAGCATAACCATTTACTGAGGTGTTATATATAATATTTAATTGCTCGTATATTTCATCCTGTCCATATTCTCTAAAATCCGATTTTAAAACATCAGAATATCCTATTAATGTATTAAATGGATTTTTTAGATCATGAGCAATAATTGAAAAGAATTTATCTTTTGTTTTATTAGCTTCCTCAAGCTTATTAGCATATTCAATAGTTTTCCGGGTTCGCTTTTCAACAAGTAATTCCAGCTCCTGATTCAGTTTTTCTAATTTTTCAGAACTATTTAAAGCAACATGATAAAGTTTAGAATGATCAACTGCTAAGATAAAAAAGATTATAAGATTGATAGCAAATACAGAAATAGGTGTTAATAACAAAAAAGGTTTTGTCTTTAAAATTGCAAAATAATATCCATCATGAAAACCTGCTATTATATTTAAAAAGAAGATAATTAAAAGGAAAGTAGATCTTAAATCTTTTTCTTTAATAAAGAATAACAGTGTTAGTGTAAATAAAATAAAATTACCGGCAAATAATGAAATTAATGGATACGAATTATAAACTTTAATTGCTTCCGTTGTTGTCTCGGGAATTAGAAGCATTATAACCGCTGGAAAATAAAACAGTAAAAGTGCAACTTTTATGATTCTTTTTTTCTTAAAAATATTGGTGTATTCCAGTAAAAAGCAGATTGCAACAAAAACGGATAAAGGAAAACTTACCCGCGCTATTTTCTCAAGTAAAATAGTATTAGAAAAATTATAAGAAAAAACATTATTAATATAACTTAATACAAAAAACAAATTCATAAGGGCAAAAAACAGCGAATATTGTTTTTGATATTCTTTTCTGCTGATATATACAATCAGAAAAAACATAAAAAAAACAAACCCACATAAAGACAATGCAAAAATTAACTTTGGTCCTACAAGATTTCTATAAAAAACATATCTGGTTGCATCTTTTGAGTTCGATATAAATACCTGGCTTAAAGGATAAGATTCACCTTCCATTGGGTATAATTGAAAAGCAATCTCGTTTTTATCACTATAATTTATTTTATCGGTGGGTAATAAAATATTTTCAGAACAATGCATACGGTTAGTGTAACCGTTTTGATAATTTCCCCTAACAGACAATTGGTTTCCATTAATATATATTTTACAAGGATAATCCAATGGCAATACAACCAGATATAGATCATGAGTAGAAAAGATGCTATCAATTGTGAATTCAGATCTTAAGGTTATCATTCTGTCGTTTACCGGCCTGCTATTTGCAATCTCTTTATTATCGTATTCACTAAAACCCAGGTCGTACATGTCTCCAACTATATAATCTCCTTCTGAAAGCTCACTTTCCAAAATGTAAAAATCTAAAGTTGTACGAGGAAATAAATTTGGAGTATGCTTTTGTGCATAAATCATTGGGTGAAACAGAATTATACAAAAAAGTAAAATGACAATATTTTTAAAGATCTTACTATACATTATAATAATAACATTTAAAGAGCATCTAAATATAGTAATATTACCAATATTCCCAATAAAAACGTAAGGGGTTTTTTATATAAGAGTAAACAAAGTGCTTGTCCAAAAAAGTAAAACTACCAGTCATTATAAGTAAAGTCAAAGAATCTTTAAGATTGAAAATAAAATATTCGACTACACCTGCCTGCTGCAGGCAAACTCAAGATAAAAAGTATGTTTGAAGTATTATTTTTTCGACAAGCTCTTAAAGATTTATATGTTTCTTTCGCTCTTTAGGTAATTAATATTACGCTCTTTTAAGTAAGCCATAATGTATTTATAACATTCAGGATTTTTTCCAACAAGTTCTGGGGGGAACATTCCTTTTTCATTAAATACGTTATTTAAAATCATATCCGCTGCTGCTGTTGCAGTAAATCCAGTCGTGCGAGCCATAGACGATAATTTTTTAACAGGGTCAAACTCATCGTATAAATCGTATGTAATTTCTTTTTTAACGCCATTTTCTTCGCCTTGAACTACTATTCGCATAATAGTAAATTCCCTGTCTTCAGGATTTAATTTCCAGGCCTTAAAAAGAATTTCTGATGTAACATCAAAAGGAATAAACTCTTTACCTTTTACCTTTAAAGGCTTATGAACTAGAAAACCTGCGGATTTTAGCGCCTGTATCATTTTTATATGGCCGGGAAAACGCAAGGTTTTTTCTTTCATATTTGGAATGTTATCCAGCGTATAGATCAATGATCTTAAGCCATCAGAATTAAAAGCTTCTAAAGTACCTACATTTTCAAATTCAATTAATTCTGTATCACTCATCGCAGGTTTTGTTACTATTTGCCTGTTCTCTACATATCGTGCAGGACGAGTATATTCTTCTATAACATCACATGGCGAAAAAGGAGCTTTATATTCAAATGGGAAAGCACGAACTTTAGGTAAACCACCTACCATATATTCAAAGCTCTCGATCTTCATTTGCTCATTATGATATCCTACAATAATATTTGGTATTCCGGGTGCTACACCACAATCCATAATAACCGTTACTCCGTGTTCTTTAGCAATCTTATCAAGATCTAAAACACCTTCAGGTAAAAAGGAAATATCAACTAAATCCTTTTTATTTCTGATAACATTTTTCATAGTTTGCAAACCCAGGAAACCGGGAACAGCAGAAATAACCAGATCAAAATATCGGATTGCATCTGAAAGAGCTTTTTCGTTGGTAACATCAAGAACTTCAGTTTCTATTTCATAATTATTTGATAAAAAGTCTAAAGAATCTTTATCAATATCAACTGATTTAACTTTATATTTAGTGGATAAATCAATGGCCATAGCTTTTCCAACCATGCCAGCACCCAGTATGATTATTTTTTTCATTTATAAAAATTTATTTGTTAAAAATATAAATTACATAATCGATTGACTATGTGTGAAAATCTTAAAAAGGTAATTAATAATGTGAGTCCTTACAGACCATTAAAACGGTTTAGAAACTTTACAATATTCTCTCTTTGAAGTGTCATACATCTCAAAGTTAATAATATATTTTTAAACCTGGTTTAAAAATATAACACTTTTATGATGCAACTTTTGTATTTATAGTGACTAAATAATATCTTTATATTTCTATTCTATTCATCTAAATCTTAACAAAATGAAATATCTTATTACATTATTATTCTGTTTTACAGTGGTAA
>DAOWML010000131.1 GCA_030643125.1 Bacteroidales bacterium | reverse complement strand
TTTTAGTAAGCATCAATCCCAATTCTAAAAAAAGTACATATGTATTTATCTGTTGAGATGCTGTTACAAATTTATCTTTTAAATATATAATTGCATTTTTATTATATTGAAACCCAGCAATCCATCTACCTCCTTTAATAACAAGATATGGCGGATTCCCAATCACAACATCAAAACCACCATTATATTCTGTTCGTAGTGCGTGTTCTACTGTGCATAGAAATTCTTTTATAATGAGCTTAAGCTCATTGTTTTCGGGCAGTTCGTGTTTTACACGGTTATTTCGTATATATTCTATGGTATTATTTAAGTAGTTTTCGTCTTTTATTTCAGATTTTCCGAATTTTTGCGTCCATAGGGATACCGATTTTTCGCCTCCTATTTTAGCATCGTCGCCATCGAGGCGGACAAGGGGATTAATCCCCTTGTTGCTGTTTCTCAGCCTTGCCGTTTTTCCTTTTATTTTCCCTACTATATTCGTTAGTTCTTCTTCTTCGCATACGAGTAGTAGGTGCATATGGTCGCCGCAGATATTATATTCTACTACATTTAGTTTATCTTCTTCTACTATTTCGGCTATAGTTTTAGTTATTATTATCTCGTCTTCTTCATCGAGCCATATTGCTTCGCCAGTTTTCACATTATTATCGAACATTCGTTGCGAATATCTCGAATTATGTGTTGCTGTGGTTATATGCCAGATTTTTTTCTTTTTTTCATGGAATATTTGAGGAAACTCTGTTTGCCAATCAAAAGCCTTGTCGCCTGCAACTTCGGGGTCATCAATAAGAGAATTTCCGCATTTAATATTATTACTTAAAACTGATAGTTTTCTACCTTTTTGTGCTGTTCTTAGCCATAACGAAAGCTTTGCTATTTCAATACTTTCCTCGTTAATATCTACACCGTAAAGATTATTTTCTAAAATGGCAATATCGGTATCAAATAGTCTTAAAGCTGTATTTGTTAGTTCAGCAATAATATCATCAATATTTGTATGTTCTACAATTAAAAAGTTTAAGGCTTGATTTAAAAAAGCACCGCTGCCGCATGCCGGATCAACAATTTTTAATAAAAGCAACCAATCTTTATAATCTTTTAGTTTTTGATACAGCTTTTTCCCTTTGGCAGAAAGGTTTCCTTCTTTTGTCCGGTAAGTTCCGTCAAATTCAATTTCTGTAATATCTAATTCTTTGCGTTTTTCGGTGCAAAGCGTACCAATAGTATTTTCTACAATGTATTGCGTAATGTATTTTGGTGTGTAAAAAACTCCGTCTTTTTTTCGTTTGCTTGTTTTTTCTGTTTTTTGCTGACGGGTTAACCCGTCAGTTTTATCTGCTTCTATCTCTGCTGTAATTTCTTCAATTTCAGAAAGTGAATGTTCAAAAATATGTCCTAAAATATTTACGTCAACTTCTGTGTTAAAATCGTATTCAGACAGATTAAGCAATTCATCAATAAGAATTTCATCATCTATTTTTAGCTTATCCAATAATTCATCAGGATAAAAAAGTCCACCATTATAGGCTGGAATATTATCGGCTTCTGTTTGTCCTTTTCTGCCAATATTCATATATCCAAAATACTGTTTAAAGATGTCGTAAATTGGTTTATATGCATCTTCATTTTTCAGAATTTCGTAGCGTTTTATAATTCTCGAAATTGAATTTGGCGGTAAAAGCCCGCTATCTTCGGCAAACAATATAAACAAGAAACGGTCTAATAATTTTTGCGATTTTTTGAATAGTGTTAGTTTATTGCTATCAGGATGATTTTTTGTTAAGTTGTCAAAAAGTTTTCTTTTAAAGTTTGAATAATCTTTGTACAGTTTATCGGAAACTTTTTGCTCATGAAATTTCGTTTCTTCTTTTAATTTTAAAGGTAAATTCGAAAAAATACTATTCGTATTTAGTATTAAGTAAAGAAATTTAAACTGACGAGTTAACTCGTCAGTTGAGCCATTTGCTATTTGAAATAAATCAAATTCTTCAAATTCGTTGGTATAATCAATGTAAAATCGAAGTTTCTGAAAGTTAGATGTTATTACGTATTTACAATCAGGCTGGTTGTTTTTATAGTTAAAAGCTTGATCTGTTATACTTTTTAAATCTTTTGTCTTGGTCGATTTCAATTCAATTACTGCAATTGCTTTTTCTCCCGATTTAGTATCGGGATTAAGAATTGCTCCATCTGCTTTTCTTCCATCATCTTGATTTTTGAATTCTCTTACCAAGTTATGGTTGTCATCAGGTTTCAAAGTGTAACCAAAAACATCAACAAATACATCTCTTAAAAATCCATCTTGATACTCTTCTTCTTTGAGTAGTTTAATTTTTTCAATTTTAGCAATACTGTAATTTTCTTTGAATTTCAAGTATGCCGTTTCAACTTGTTCATTATCAAGATTAATTAGATGCTTATTTATTACAGATTTCTGAAATATTGCCATTTAGTAATATCTTATTTTTTATTAAAATCAAAAATACAATTAATCTTGCAGGTAAAGTATGAGCTATGCGAGTTTTAGATGCACAACTCAACCGATTATAAAGGTAATTAAAAGAATTGAACTAACAACTCAACTGTAAACTTCACATGACTTATGACAGGCTGTTGTTTATGCCTGTTTATATTTATTCAAATAACTTGATTATGTTGAATTATTTGGTGTCTCCCAGATAATAAGATATTCTGTTTCTATTTGAAATTTTTCGAATTTTTTTATACGGTTATATAACCAGTGATTGTTCTTTCAGCTTTTTTTATTTTATCAAAATGTATAACTTGGCAATTATTAACAAGCACTTATACAAAATGATTATGAAGAGTAATGCAATTTATATTTTGTTGATATTTATTACATTATGTTCTTGTCAGTACGAAAATGTTGAAGAATTATATTATTCTAATGGTAACATTCAGCCTACGGATACTACACAAAATGATACTACAATTTATCCGGAACTATTGGTTGATATCCCTTTTAATGGCACAATTGAAGATGAAAGTGAAAATGAGATAGTAATAATAACTCATGGTTCTCCTGTGCTTACCTACGATAGGTTTAGTCAGACTGATAAAGCATTATATTTTAACGGAGATAATCAGTATATTGAATTAGACTTAGGAGAACAGGATTCTATTTCAGTTTCTTTCTGGTTTCTTTGCGGATCTGGCAGTAGTAATTATTCTTCGTTATTTGATTATGGATGTAATGCAGTAAAAACAAATATTGATGGATATTCAGGCCCCACATCTTTTAATGTAACATGCTTTTATAATAATCTTGATGAATTAAATGCCATTTATAATTTTAAGTATCAAACCTGGTATCATATTTATGTTTCTTCAGGCAATGAAAATACTATATATGTGAATAACAAGAAAGCCGGACAAATTTATAAAAATGTAATATTAGAGCTTACAACTACGAATCTGATTTTGGGTAAATCTATTCTTGATGAAACTGAAAATGAAAAATATTTTCATGGTGTTATTGATGATATTAAAATATATAATTATCTGTTAAGTGAACAGGAAATTAATGAATTATATAATGAAAGTATAGTAAAAAAGTAGTTTTATAGATGTTAAAATATTCAACATACATATTAATTATTTTCTCAAGCCTTACTTTAAAAAGTTTTTGTCAGGACGATGATTGGGATAAATTACTTGATGAAGAATTATCCAAACAACGAGTTTTTACGACTGCTACTTTTAAATCTTCCAGAATTTTAAATGGACAATCTGTTGAATGTTTGCCTAAAGGAGGCTTGGATTTTCGAGTAGCTCATCGGTTTGCAGAGTTTAATACAAACGAAAATAATTTTCTTGGATTTGATGAAGCAAGCACTTATTTTGGATTATATTACGGTATTATTGATCAGGTAAATATTGGAATAGCACGTGCAACTTATAATCAGACTAATTACGGATTTGTAAAATATGCTTTCCTAAGACAGTCGACAGGTGAAAAAAATATACCGCTATCAATGGTATTTAGTTCATCAATATCTCATACATCAAAACAGTATTCAGATAAGGAACGCGATGAAGATTTTGTTTCCAGGATAGACTACTCATTTCAATTGTTAATCGGGAGGAAATTTTCCGAAAGGCTTTCTTTTCAGTTAACACCAACATTAGTTCATCGAAATCTTGTTGAAACGAAGAACGAGAATAATGATTTATATGCAATCGGAATAGGAGGAAGGTATTTAATAAGCAGGCGTATTGCTTTTAATGCAGAATACTATTGGATTTTAAATAATACCGGCAGGTACGGTTATGATTTTTATGATCCGGTAGCTGTGGGTTTTGATATTCAGTTTGGAAGTCATGTGTTTCAATTAATGCTTACTAATGTTGCAGCAATGACTGAAAATAAATTTATAGGCGAAACATCATCAGATTTTTTTAGTGGTGATATTCGATTCGGGTTTAATATATCACAGGTATTTTCTTTAACCAGAAGTAAACAATAAGGTTTAAGATGAGAAAAATAGTTATAATTTTATTTTTTACATTAATTCAATTAGCAGGTTTTACCCAGAGTACTTATTTTACCAGGAGTGGCCATATATATTTTATTTCTCATACCGATGTAATTGATATCGATGCTAATAATTATCAGGTTGCCAGTTTTTTAAATATAGAAACCGGTAAAATACAATTTGCAGTTTTAATTAAAAGCTTCGAATTTTCTTTAGCAACTGCAAAAGAACATTTTAACGAAAGCTATATGGAGTCGGATAAATTTCCCAAAGCTACATTTAAAGGTGAGATTTTAAATATTGACAGTCTTGATTTAAATAAAAACGGTATCTGTTCGGTTCGTGTTAAGGGGGATATTACCATAAAGGGTATAACAAAAAATATTGAAGTGCCGGGAGAATTAACAATAGAAAATGAAAAAATAAATGCCATATCAGAATTTGAATTATCGATTTCCGATTTTAATATTTCAGTTCCCAGGATAGTTGAGAATAGAGTTGCAAAAATTGTTCAGCTTAAAGTTAATATGAACTATTCTCTATATAAAAAATAGATTTATGTCGATCAAAAAAACATTATATAGTATTATTTTTGTTATTGTTTTATTAGGCATGATTTGTATTTACATTTTTTTAAAACCTGAGAAAAATCTTTTAAAACTTAAACCTGATTATAAATTAACAGTTATAGAACTATTTAATGAATACTCAACAAACGAAGAAGCTGCAAACACAAAATTTTTAGGCAAAATTATTCAGGTAAATGGAACTATTCGTGAAATTAATACAGAAGATTCAATTTATACTATAGTTATATTAGAAACCGAAGATGTGTTTTCCGGAGTTAATTGTGTTTTAAGTGATAGATATGCTTCAAAACGAAAAGATATTTCGACTGGTTCTGAAGCTACAATAAAAGGCGAATGTTCCGGTATGTTAATTGATGTTGTTTTAAATAATTGTGTTCTGATAGATGATAAATAAAATAAATATAATTAACTGTTACTATCTGGATATTAAATTATAGATACATGAAAAACTTATTTCTTCCATTTCTTAATACGATATCCATAAGTAGCAAAAAACAAGATAAACAGATAAGCAGGAATTAATACTAAATAAGCTACTTGAGAGTTAAAAACATCCGATAATTTACCCCAAACAAGTGGAAGAATAGCACCACCGGATATAGCCATTATAAGTAAAGCTGAGCCGGTTTTCATATGTTTCCCTAAACCTTCAATGGCAAGAGGCCATACTGCTGGCCATACTAAAGCATTAGCAAAACCAAGAAGTGCTATAAAAAGAACTGAAACATATCCATTAGAGAAAATCGCAATAATAGTAAACAATAAACCTAAAATTGCAGAAGCCTGTAAAGCACGATGTTGAGTTATAAAACGAGGTATTAATATAATTCCAAATAAATAACCAACTAACATTCCAATCATAGTGTATGTAGTAAACATTTTAGCTGATTCCATAGCTATTCCCAAAGATTGGCCATAACGAATTATAGTATCTCCGGCAATAACTTCTGCACCTACGTAGAAAAATAATGTTATTACTCCTAAAATTAAGTAAGGATAGCTCAGAATACTTTTTTTATCAACTTGTTTTGTGTCACTGGTGTCATTACTATCTTCTTCGTTAATATCAGGTAGATTAGAAAATTTTAATACTACCCCAACCAAAAAGAGAATCACTGCCATAAAAATGTATGGATTTATAACTCTTATTGCCAGGGTATCAAGAAATACTTCTTTATCAATGAGAGTCATGTTTGCCAGATTCCTAATGGTTTCGTCATCTCCTTCATGTACAACAAAATAAGCTAAAACTAAAGGAGCTATAGCACCTGCAACTTTATTAGCAACTCCCATCATGCTAATTCTTTTAGCGGCAGATTCAATCGGACCAAGAATTGTTATGTATGGATTAACAGCCGTTTGCAGAATAGCCATTCCTGTTCCCAGAATAAATAATCCCAACAGGAAGATATAATATATTCGTGTTTGTGCTGCCGGAATAAATATCAAAGCCCCAATTGCCATTATCCATAAGCCTGTTGACATTCCGTTTTTAAAACCTGTTTTTTCTAAAACCCATGATGACGGTATAGCCATTACGGTATAACTAATATAAAATGCAAAGGCCACGAAAAGTGCTTGAAAATTGGTGAGTTCACAGGCTGTTTTTAAATAGGGTATGAGCATTCCATTAAGCCAGGTAATAAAGCCAAGTATAAAAAATAATATTCCAATAAT
>DAOWML010000227.1 GCA_030643125.1 Bacteroidales bacterium | reverse complement strand
CTAAAAACTTACAAATTTACACGAAGTTTTATAACTTTCTGAATTAAAAAAATGGAGCCCTTGTTGAAAACTCCATCTCATACCAATTTGATGATTTTTATTTTTCAAAAAATGCTTCTACCCCTGGATAGTGGAATTTACGTTTTGCTACTTCTAGGGGGAAAATAAAGTATTTAATCTCCGCCTCAGAACAAACAGTCCCTCCTGAATTTAACAGTTCAGCATGAATAACAGCAAACTTTCTATTCTGATCAACCAGTTTTGCACGAATAGTTAATTTTCCTTTATCTGTAAATACAGTATTTTTATATTTTACATTTAAGGTTGCAGTAACTCCCACAGTTTTTACTTTTACAGAAACAACCCAACTTGCAATTTCATCTAAAATTGTCGATTGAATTCCTCCATGTAAAATATTACCATAACCTGCTAAATGCTTTTTAGGCACCCAATCACTAACAACATAGTCTCCGTCTTCATAAAATTCCATTTGCAATCCAAGTTTGTTATTCGGAGAACAACCGAAACAATTGTAACCTTCAAGATTTGAATAAGGATTTATTATTTTTCTCATTTTTTAATAATGTGTGCTATTAATATTCGAAAGATCTGCCTGTAATTGATTCAATAGGAATTTTTATTATTAATACATTATCTACAGATGGTTTTGAATATTTGAATTTCTTATCTGTATAGTTTTTCATAAAAATATTCAAGCCTTTTATCTTTTCATCATAATTATCAATGAACATAGCATGGCCATGAACCAAAACACCTTTATAAGCAAATCGCCACGAACAAGCTACCTGCTCATGCCTGGAAAAAAGTTTGTGATCCGTATCGAATTCAACACAAACTTTATTATTTCTTCTTAAGATCTCTACCTTCTTACCTTCTTTGCCACAATGTAACCAAATAGCCTGATCGTCATAGCCAAAATTCATTGCAAGCACATAAGGCGAATCACCATCGACCATTCCTACACGACAAATTTTACAGTTCTTAATAATTTCCTCAAGTTCATCAATTTCAACAATATCTTTAATTGCATTATCACGCTTAGCCATAATGGTTTACTATTAAATTAATAAATTTAAAATAATTATAAAGATACAAATTTGAGAAAGTTAAAATTATAAATGAAAAATTAATTTTCCGGCATGTTAAACAAAGGTAGTGTAAATGTAATAGTTGTTCCTACTCCTTTTGCACTTTCTATAAAAATATCGCCATTATTCATAGTTACGAATTCTTTACAAAAGAATAAGCCTAAGCCTTTCCCTGTTTCACCTTCGGTTCCTTTTTCATGACCATTAGTCAGTTCAAAAACCATTTCCCTTTTTTCTTTCGATATTCCTATTCCTGAATCTTTAACCCAAACTTTAGCGAATTGTTGATTACTATCAATTCCAACAATAATTTCTCCTTTTTCCGGAGTAAATTTCACAGCATTATTTAATAAGTTCCTCATTACCGTGAATAACATATTTCTATCGGCAAAAACCATCACATTTTTTGAAAATGTAAATTTCAAATCAATATTTTTGATTTCGGCAATCGGACGATAAATCTCTATGGTTTCTAAAATATTTTCTTTTAATTTTAAATTCTCCGGCTTATAAGGAAATTTCCCTTGTTGATTTAATGCCCAGGTTAATAAGTTGTCAATTAATGATAATACATTGTTAACAGATAATTCGAGGGTTTTTGAAAGCTTTTTTAATGAGTCATAATCCTGCTCTTCTACCCAATGAGGTATTAATTGGGCAATACTATCCATAGAAACTAACGGACTGCGTAAATCGTGAGCAATAATCTGAAACAGATTGTCTTTTGTTTTATTCGACTCTATTAGTTCATCATTCTGCTTTACAATTTCGATCCTTTGATCAGTAATTTTGTTATTTTGTTTTATAAGAATTTGATTGAGTTTTTTGCGTTTTTTATTCTCAACACCAAAATATACCATAAAGGCTAAAAGCAAAATTATTGCAATAATTAATACATTACGCTGAAAACTTTTTTGTTTTGCTTCAATTTTTCTTTTGGATAATTCAAGCTTCTGAATCGCTTGTTCTTTTTCTAAAAAAGCTATCAGTCGTTCACGTTTTTCGGATTCGTACTTTTGTTCCAGAGATGTTACTTGTTTAATATATTCTTCGTCAAATATACTATCTTGTATCTCATTATATATTTTTAAATACTCAAGGCTTTTTTTATACCGATTTTGCCTTTCATAAGCTTTTTGTAAATTCAACGCAACAACAGATTGCTTTGGCAAGTCTCCTATTTTTTTTGCCAGTTGAAAACTTTCTTTTAAATATTTTTCTCCTTCCGAGAATTTTTCTGTTTTTATTAAAACATTGCCTATACCTTGTAAAGTATAAATTTTTAACGAACTTTCTCCGATTTCCTGTTCTAATTGTAAGGCCTTCTGGTAATAATTATTTGCTTCAATAAATCTGTCCGTTTTTTCATAAACAACCCCTATGTTATGCAATAAAAGTAGCTTATCGTAATTATTAACCGACATTGGAATTAAATCAAGGGCTTCTTTATAATATTCTAATGCGGTTTCGTATTTCTTTTTTGCTTTATATATGTTGCCAATATTCATTAAAACAATTGGAATATTGTCTATTAATTTTAATTTTTTTTGAATATCAAAGTTTTGGAGCTGATATTCTAGGGCTTTTTCAAATTGCATCATTTCATAATATAATATAGCCAAATTATTTGTAACAAAAGAAATCAATAAAGAATCTTCTAAATCCCGAAATATTTCCAAACTTGTATGAAAACACAGCAATGAACTATCAAAATCACCTTTTCTTTTGTAAACATTCCCTAAAGAATTTAATACTTTTCCTTTATAAGATTCATTATCTAGAATTTCAAATATTTCGTAGGCCTTTTGGGAGCATTCTATTGATAAATCATAATCTCCAGTATATTTATAAACTACACCTAAAACATATAAACTATAAGCTTCTCCGTATTCATATTCTAATTTTTGTGCTAAATCTAAGGCATCCTTCCCTAAAACAAGAGAAGTATCAATTTGATACTTAGAATACTTTTTAGATAGTTTAGCAAGTTCAAGGACTTTTGTTGTATCATTAGGTAAATCTCTAACAACAACTCGTAAACTATCAATAGGAATAACATTACCTTTATTTGTGTTTGTAAATACAAATAAAAATAGCATTACTATTCCTATCAATCTTTTCATGAGATTTTTAAGTCATTAGGCTAGGGTTCAATTTCTCCATCATCACTTCCTGTTCCACCACCTCCAAGAGGGTCAGGACAAAGATCTCCTTTAATAGTAATCATTTCTTCAATTGACAATTGTAATTCATCTGTAAACATAATTTTTTGTTTTTAAGTTAAACTAATTTAATTCGTTCGAAATTTATATAATTATTACAATCTGCAAATATACAAGCAGAACCTGTGTCTTTACAAATGGTTCTGTTTTATAAATTTGGGGAATATCAGATTAATACAACAGACAAGTGTACAAAACCATGCGTTGTATATGTATTTAACTATTTTTCAGACTCATAACTTTTTGAATATGAGCACAAAACAAATTCCACATTATTTTAAAACACAACCTTACAAAAATTAACTTTCTTTTTCTAATCAGGGTCTATTTCTCCATTACCACTTCCTGTTCCACCACCACCAGGAGGGTCTGGTTTTGAACTATCTGCTTCAAGTTTTGGCATGTTATATACCAGCATCTTTATTTTTTCTAATTGTTTCACATTTTCGGGCTTTAAATTTACTGAATACTCTTGTAACTGAACATCGGCAACTTTTTCATATTCCGAATCTACTTCAAAATAAAAGTTAACCAGCCAGGCTTTACCGTCCCACCTTTGGTCAATTACATCTAATTTATATTTGCCGGGAAGTTTAATAAGTAAATCTAATCGGTAGTTTTCAGTATCTTTTTTTACAAATAAATTAAAATACGGGTAGAATAGTTTCATGTTTATAAATTTTAATGGTTTAACAATAATATTTTTAAAGTTAGCATAAAAATTGATAACTTCAATTGCTAACACCAAAACAATTTGCTATTTTACTAATGATTAATGCAAACTAAATATACATAACTTGTCTTTGCCATTCAAATAAAACAACCGCCAAAGCATGAGAAACGTTCATTGAAGTATTATTACCCGGAACCGGGATGTGCACAATTTCATGGCATTTGTCGAGTAAATTTGAACCTATTCCGGTTATTTCATTTCCAACAATTAAAGCAACTTTTTTCGGAAGTTTTACCTGATAAATATTTTTAGAATCACTTGAGGTTTCGATTGCAATCCATTTATAATCTGATGGTACTTTTGCTTTTAATTCGTTCTCCTTGCAAAAGCTCCAATTAACCGAACTATAACTAGATGAAGCTGTTTTCTTAATTCTTGAACTTCGTGTATTGTCATTATTTATTACAAACAATACTTCTTTACTTCCAGCATTATCAGCCAACCGAATTATATTTCCAATATTCTCAGGTGTTTTAATATTGTAACCAATAATAATTGGCAGGTTATAAT
>DAOWML010000303.1 GCA_030643125.1 Bacteroidales bacterium | reverse complement strand
GCAGCTAATAAAGCCGCTTTTAAAGCTTCAGCGGTTTTTACCATATCCGGTTTGTGATCTTGTATCGAACTTATTGAAGGAATCCTGATCAACTCGAATAATTCCTCAAGAAATCGATCCTTATTCGCTTCAATGTACTGTTTTACTTTTTCCATTTTATTTTGATTTTACAATTAATAATTTCTTTTAGGAAGGCTAAATTAATACTTTTCATTCATATTACACATTATCCTTGAAAAGCTTTATGGTTTAATATTTATTTTTTGTAATTACGTAGATTGCAAATGTGCTCAGAAATTGGACTGGCTTATTCAAATATTTTATTGATTTTCTTTGAGTTCCATTATAATTATAATTTTACCGCAAGGAACACAAAGGTTTACGCAAGGAACGCTATAAATTATTAACTACTCGTCGTATTCCATTTTTAATTAGTGTAACATTAAAATTTATTAACATGCCTAATCTGCAATCTGATAGTTTTAAATATGTTAATACTTGTGCAAGGTGAATATCATTTAAAGTATCTACCGATTTAATCTCAATAATTACTTTGTTTTCGATAATTAAATCAACCCTGTAACCTATCTCTAACTTTACATCTTCATATATTAAAGGTAAGGGTCTTTGTTTTTCAACTATCAAATTTGTTTTCTTTAATTCATAAAATAAACATTCTTCGTATGCACTTTCAAGAAGTCCGAGACCTAATAATTTGTGAACTTTTAATGCACAATCAAATACTATTTTAGATATTCTGTCATTTTATTATTCTTTTTGCGATCTTTGCGGTTGAGATTTTATTTCGTTTTCTATTTCTTGATTTTGGCTTACCCGTTATTTATTTTTTTAAATATTCTATTTCTTTTTTATATGCTTCCACAGTCTCCAATAATTCATCATACCATTCATTTCCATATTTACGCACTAAAGCATCTTTTAAAAACTCGTAAGCTTTCACTTTCTTCTTAGATCCATATTTTCGGGCAGGATCGCAAACATTCCAGAAATGATAATTCAAGGCATCCATATCATCACCAAGTTTTTTAATTCTTATTGGATACAGGTGACAGGAAATTGGTTTACGAAAAGGAATTTTATTTTTAATAAAAGCCTTTTCAATTCAACATTTTGCTATACCGTTTTCAAATATTGTATAAACACACTCTTTACCATTAAGTAATGGAGTTACTAATTCTCCATCTTTTTTATCAATTACGGTATACCCAACTTTTTCAATCTCCTTTATCGATTCTTCTCTGAGGTATTTTTTAAATTTTGGATAATATTGTTCTATCAATTTATCTTCTCCATCTTCCAATGGAGCACCAGCCTCACCTTCGACACAACAATGCCCTTTACAGCTATCCAGATTACAAAGAAAGTTTTCTTCAAGCAATTCTGTTCCAACTATACAGTTACCCACCTGCATCATATAATTCATCGGCTTAATATTATTCGATTGCTAAATTTTTGCCTGTCATCTCTTCAGAAGTATCTATTCCCATTAATGATAAGATTGTTGGAGCCACATCAGCCAAAATTCCATTCTTAACAGATTTAAATCGATCTGAAACCAAAATAAAAGGAACCGGATTTAATGAGTGTGCTGTATTTTCTGAGCCATCAGGATTTATAGCATTATCGGCATTACCATGATCAGCAATAATTATTGCTTCGTAGCCATTTGCCTTTGCTGTTTCAACCACCTCGCTCACGCACTGATCAACTGCTTCAACAGCTTTTGTTATCGCCTCATAAACACCAGTATGACCAACCATATCTCCATTTGCAAAGTTCAAGCAAACAAAATCAACTTCTTGTTTTTTTAATTCCTCAACAATTGCATCCTTAACCAAATAAGCACTCATTTCCGGTTGCAAATCATAAGTTGCTACTTTAGGTGATGATCTCAAAATTCGTTTCTCGTTTTCGAATTCTTTTTCGCGTCCTCCTGAAAAGAAAAATGTAACATGTGCATACTTCTCCGTTTCAGCAATACGAATTTGTTTTTTACCATTACGAGCTAAAATTTCGCCCAGTGTGTTATTCAGATTTTCTTTATCGTAAGCAATATGCACATTCTTAAACGATTCATCATAGCGAGTCAGGGTTACATAATGCAAAGGCATAGTTTGCATTCCATGCTCAGGCATATCCTGTTGTGTTAAAACAATGGTCATCTCCCGTAAACGATCTGTACGGAAATTAAAGCAAATAACCACATCGTTTGCTTGAATTTTTCCAACAGGAGTTCCATCGGCATCAATTTTTACAATTGGTTTTATAAATTCATCGGTAACACCTTCGTCATACGATTCCTGTACTGACTTAACTATATCAGTACTTTGCTTTCCCTTACCTTGAACAAACAAATCGTATGCTTCTTTTATTCGTTCCCATCGTTTATCGCGATCCATTCCATAATAACGACCAACAAGCGTTGCAATCTTTCCATTCGAATTATCTAAATGATTTTGCAGATTTTGTATAAATCCTTTTCCACTTCGCGGATCAACATCACGGCCATCAGTTAATGCATGAATATACACTTTATCCAATCCATAATCTTTAGTTAGATCACACAATTTAAATAAGTGCTTATCAGACGAATGAACACCACCATCAGAAACCAATCCAATAAAATGAACTGCTACATTATTTTCTTTGGCATAATTAAAAGCTTCTACTAAAACTTCATTTGATGCAATACTGTTATCTTCAACAGCTTTGTTAATTTTAACCAAATCCTGATAAACCACACGGCCTGCACCAATATTTAAATGCCCTACTTCTGAATTTCCCATTTGTCCTTCAGGTAAGCCTACATTATTCCCTGAAGTTTGCAATTGCGAGTGTGGGTATTTCGTGTATAAACTATCTATATAAGGAGTATTTGCATTATAAATTACATCTGATTTTGTTTTATTTCCTATCCCCCAACCATCGAGAATAAGTAAAATCACTTTCTGATTATTAGTCATAAGTTTTCGTTTTTTGTATTAAATTAGAACAAGTACTTTCGCAAAAAGTTTTTACAAAATTATCCTTTTTTAATTCCTAATAAAATTATTGAGTTCATAAAAACAAAAAAGAGAATAACTCACAATTAAGCCATTCTCTTTCTCTAACCCTAAATTTACTACCTAAAAAATTAACCCTAAAATCTATTAACCTGAGCTCGGTATAAGAATTAATTTACAGAAAGCAAATAGAGTGTGAGATTTGAGGAAGAAAACTTGAAGTAATAACGGGTTATT
>DAOWML010000087.1 GCA_030643125.1 Bacteroidales bacterium | reverse complement strand
GTTGCTGAAAATATGCAGCATCATCTTCGTAGGCTCTTTGTTTTGCCATAAAATTCGCATCCTTTTTCTTTCTCTCACTATCTAATTTCTCTGTTAATTTTTTAACCAAATCATATTCTTTAAGTAAAACATCCGAATTAACAAAAACTATTGAATTCGATCCCGATGAAATGACAGGCATTTTTTGGACTATATTTTCTGTAACAGGTTCTTCGTTATTAGTAAAATAAATAATATACATAATGATCAGTCCGATTATGGCTACTACACTTAAAATTAAACCGGTATTTCCTGTTGTATTGTTGTTTTTTAATTCTTCAGTCATAAAAAAAAGTTAAAAGTTAATAATGGATTTGTTATTTGATATTAGAAATTTATTATTGATTCTTGATTCAAAATTTTATAATTCTTAATTTCCTACTTCCGACATAAATTTTATCCGAATAAGTCTTACTTCTTCTTCGTTATACTCATTTTCTCCCAATTCTTCTAAAGCATCTTCTATCGAATCCGTTTCAGCTTCTTTAAAATATTCGAATATCTCCTCCTGATGATATTCATCAACATACTCGCCAATATAATAGCTGATATTTACCCTTGTACCGGATGATACTATTCTTTCAATTTCAGTTAATAATTCGGCTACGGTTAAATTTTTTGTAAAAGCAATGTCTTCGAGAGCTAATTTTCTATCAATACTTTTGATAATATAAACTTTGAGTCCTGATTTGTTAATGACTGATTTCACAACCAAATCATTGGGTCTCATAATTTCATTCTCCTCAACATATTCTTGAATAAATTCGAGGAAAGGTTGTCCATATTTTTTTGCTTTACCTGTTCCAACTCCGGTAATCTGCAATAACTCCTCTTCGATTATAGGATATTGTATTGACATATCCTCTAAAGAGGGGTCCTGAAAAATAACAAATGGAGGTAATTTTTCTTCTCGTGAAATTTCTTTACGCAAATCTTTCAGTAAAATAAAAAGCTCCTGATCCGCAGTATTGGTTTTTCCTCCCGCCATATCAAAGAACTCATCGTAGCCTTCAGGGCTTTCATAATCATGGTCCTTTGTAAGCATAATTGAGAAAGGATTCTCAAGAAAACCTTCACCTTCCTCAGTAATTTTTAACAATCCATAATTCTCAATATCTTTTATAATGAGATTATTAATAAGTGATTGGCGAATTACTGCGTTCCAGAATTTATTATCATAGTCCATTCCCCTTCCAAAAGCTTTCAGTTTATTGTGTTTAAATGATTTAATTGTAGCAGTATTCTTACCAACTAAAATATTAATTATATGATTCGATTTAAAAAGTTGTTTAACCTCAATAATTGCCTCCAAAGCAATTCTAATATATTCCAGTCCTTCAAATTTTTCTTTTGGGTGCAGGCAATTATCACAGGCACCGCAATTATCTTTTGGATATTCCTCACCAAAATAGTGTAACAACTGCCTGTGGCGACATACAGATGATTCTGCATAAGAAACAGTTTCCTGTAAAAGTTGTTTTGCTATTTCCTGCTCGGCAACAGGCTTACCTTTCATAAATTTTTCCAGCTTTAGGATATCATCGTAACTATAAAATGTAATACAATTTCCTTCGCCATCATCCCGGCCACCTCTTCCTGTTTCCTGGTAATACCCCTCAATGCTTTTTGGTATGTCGTGGTGAATTACAAACCGAATATCAGGTTTGTCTATTCCCATTCCAAAAGCAATAGTAGCAACGATAACATCAGCATCTTCCATTAGGAAATTATCCTGATTCGTGCGACGCGTAATAGCATCTAATCCGGCATGATAGGGTAAAGCCTTAATACCGTTTACCTGTAAAGTTTCAGCCAGCTCTTCAACCTTTTTCCTGCTTAAACAATAAACAATACCTGATTTGCCTGGATGACCTTTTATATATTTAATTACATCTTTAATTACATTTTTTGTTTTTGGCCTTATTTCATAATACAAATTAGGCCTGTCGAATGAAGCTTTAAATACTTCTGCATCAATGATATCTAAATTTTTCTGAATATCCTGCTGTACCTTTAAAGTAGCCGTAGCAGTAAGAGCCATTAAAGGCACCTTTTGTCCTATTGCTTCAATTATTGGGCGAATCCTTCGGTATTCAGGTCTGAAATCGTGGCCCCATTCCGATATACAATGTGCTTCATCAATAGCGTACAATGAAATTTTTATATTTTTAAAGAATTCTATATTTTCTACTTTCGTCAGGGATTCCGGTGCTACATATAATAATTTAGTCTTTTGCGCTAAAAGATCATCCTTTACCTGATTAATCTCAACTTTTGATAGAGAAGAATTTAATACGTGGGCAATACCTTTTTCCGCTCCAAAATTCCTAATTGCATCAACCTGGTTTTTCATTAAAGCTATCAGCGGAGAAATAATAATGGAAGTTCCTTCATTAATAATTGCCGGTAATTGGTAACACATTGATTTACCACCACCTGTGGGCATAATTACAAATGTGTTCTTACCATCCAGTACACTTCTGATTATTTCCTCCTGACTTCCTTTGAAGCTATCAAAACCGAATATCTTCTTTAATAATTCACGAAGTGGGTACTCATTCAACTTTGCCATCTTGTCCTACATCAATTTTTTTAATAGTAATATTAATTTCTAAGTAAAATTACTAATGATTGTTAAATAAACCTGAAATTATTGTATTCTTTTTATACAAATTTATAGAAATTTTTATTTTAAATACAAAATAATTTTTTATTAATTTTTTATTAAATTATAAAAAAGCAATGAAAGTCAACCTATTAAAGGCAATTTGCCAGTTTCCATAAGCACATTATAAATGACTTTAAAAAGCGACTTCAATTAGATTATCTTAAATATTAGTAATTTTGTTAAAGATAAACTATTTAATTTTAATACAATTTGAAAACAAGTGAAGAAATATTACAAATAGTAATACGTACTATTGATAACGAATTAAATGCTATTAATAATTTAAAATCTCAGGTTAATGACGATTTTTCAAAAGCAGTTGAGTTAATTTATCATTCATCAGGTAGAGTTATTATAACCGGAATTGGTAAAAGTGCAATAATAGCAAACAAAATTGTTTCAACACTAAATTCTACCGGAACCCCATCAATTTTCATGCATGCGGCTGATGCTATTCATGGTGATTTAGGGGCAATCAGAAAAGAAGATATAATTATTTGCATTTCTAACAGTGGTACAACACCTGAAATTAAAATATTAGTTCCTCAATTGAAAATTAGGGGAAATAAATTAATAGCTTTTACGGGTAATACGGATTCGTTTCTCGCTGTACAAGCGAATTATATAATTAATACAGGTGTGAAAAAAGAAGCATACCCGAATAATCTAGCACCAACGTCCAGCACAACTGCACAATTGGTTATGGGAGATGCACTCGCTGTTGCTTTATTAGAATGCAGGGGATTTACAGTGGAAGATTTTGCAAAGTATCATCCCGGAGGCGCAATAGGCAAGAAACTCTATTTAAAAGTTGGAGATTTATCTGCAAATAATACTGCTCCAAAAGTTGATATTAATGATGATATTAAAACTACAATAATAGAAATTTCATCGAATAGACTTGGCGCTACTGCTGTTCTTGAAAATAACAAACTCGCAGGTATTGTAACAGATGGAGATTTGCGACGTATGTTGGAAAAAAACTATTCAATTGAAAATAAAAATGCAGGAGATATAATGACACCAAAACCCCGAACAATAGAAAAAAATACTTTGGTAATAGATGCACTTAGTGTAATGCGTAAAAAAAACATCACCCAACTACTCGTTACAGATGGCACTAATTATGTAGGAGTGATACACCTTCATGACATTCTGAAAGAAGGTATTTTATAGGAACAATTGATTATTAATGACTTTAACAAAACTATTTATATCTTTTTTAGTAAAATTACAAAACAAAAATATCCGGTTTCGAAATAGAATTTATCTATCAATAATATAGTATGCAAATAAAAAAAGAAATAAGACCAGTAATTATTTTCTTATTTCTAATTCCCATGTATTTCCATGTTTCTGGCCAGGTAACAAAAATAATGGGAAAAGTTACCGATGTTGGAACTAAGGAACCTATTCCATTTGCAAATATCCTTTTAAAAGGAACTACAATAGGCGTTACTTCCGATTTTGACGGGAATTATTCAATAGAAACCAAGACTCCCTCTGATACTTTGGTAGCTTCTTACATGGGCTATAAAACTCAATCAATAAAGGTATTTAAAAACCGATTCCAGGAAATTAATTTCGAATTACAACCAAAAAACATTAATCTTCCCGAAGTAGTTATCCTTGCCGGGGAGAATCCTGCCGACATACTATTTAGAAAAATTATTAAAAACAAAAAAAAGAACAGCAAAAAAGAATTTGATGCTTATCAATATGAAGTTTATAATAAAATTCAGATTGATGCTAATAATATATCCGAACGGTTTAAAAACAGGAAAATTCTAAAACCCTTTAATTTCATATTCGATTATGTTGATACATCAACAGTTAATGGTAAAACCTATTTGCCTGTTTTCCTTTCCGAATCATTATCTGATTATTATTTCAGGAAAAGCCCCAGGACAGAAAAAGAAGTTATTAAGGCTGCCCATATTTCAGGTGTTGAAAATGTAAGTGTTCTTCAATTTTTGGGAGATATGCTTCAGAAATATGATTTTTACGACAATTATATTTCAATTTTTCAAAAGAACTTTGTAAGCCCTATAGCTAATTTTGGATTGAACACATATAAATATTATCTCGTGGACAGTGCTTTTATTTCCGACAAATGGTGCTATAAACTAATGTTTAAACCGAGAAGGAAACAGGAATTAACATTTACCGGCCATCTTTGGGTACATGATACCACTTTTTCTATAAAATCATTTAAAATACAAATTGCTGATGATGCAAATATTAATTATATCAACGATTTAGTACTCTCCCAGGAGTTTGATTTAATAGATGGAAAACATTGGATGGTAATAAAAGATAAGGGAATCGGAGACTTTAATATTATTGAAAACAGCAAAAAGACATTAGGATTCTTTGGCAGAAAAACAACCACCTATAGAAATTTTGTCTTTAACCGGTTAATGGATAAAAAGTTTTATTCCACACCTACCAATGTAATAGTTTCGGAAAAAGCATATATTAAAGATGAGGAGTTTTGGAACGAAAACAGGCACGATTCACTGACAAAGGACGAAAGAACCATCAACCAAATGATTGATACCCTAAAAAACCTACCGGCATTTAAAACTTATGTGGACGTAATTAGAACTATAGTTACGGGTTACTACGATGTAGGTAAATTAGAGATTGGCCCTTATGCTTCTCTTGTTAGCTTTAATTCCATTGAAGGTACAAGGCTAAGAATTGGTGGCAGGACAACACGCGATTTTCATAAACAAATCAGACTTAACGGACATATTGCTTATGGAACATTAGACCAAAAATTAAAATTTGGAGTTGGATTTTTGTATCTGCCAAATAAAAACCCTCGCAGGGCAATTGGCGGAAGTTATATTTATGACATTGAACAACTTGCCAGCAGGCCAAGAGCCATCAATGAAGATTTTTTCTTTGCTGCCATTTTCAGGAGAAACCCGGCGAATAAACTATCAATGAAAAAAGAATTTAAAGCATATTACGAACACGAATGGTTCAACGGCTTATCCAACAAAATTAACTTTACACAAAAAGACATTATTCCTGTTGAAAAAGAAACTGTGCAGGTTTATGATGAATCCGGTGATTTGAAGGATTTAGAGAAGATCACAACTACTGAAATTGGCCTCGATTTTCGTTTTGCCTATAATGAAAAGTTTATAATGGGAAATTTTCAAAGAACTAGTGTCGGCACAAGGTATCCTATAATTACAATGCAATATGCTTATGGTATCCCGGGTTTATTTGGAGGTGATTATGAATATCACAAATTAAGATTAGGAATACGACAATGGTTTAATGTAGCAAATCTGGGTTGGTCGAGATATAGTATTGAAGGAGGAAAAATATGGGGTACTGTTGCATGGCCTTTACTTGAGTTGCATCCGGGTAACGAAACTTTTATTTTTGATGAATACTCATTTAATCTGATGAACTATTTCGAATTTGTTAGTGATTTTTATTTAAGCATATTTTACACTCATCATTTTGACGGATTATTTCTTAACAAGATACCACTGATGCGTAAATTAAAATGGCGCGAAGTGGGTTTTGTAAATGGGGTAATTGGTACTCTATCAGATAAAAATAGAGCATACAACGAACTGCCCTCTATCACTCATACCCTTGAAAATCCTTATATAGAAGCCGGTGTAGGCATTGAAAACATTTTTAAAGTATTGAGAATAGATGGTATCTGGAGATTATCTCATTTAGATAATGAAAACATAAACAGTTTTGCTTTATTCATATCCGTTTATTTTACATTCTGATTCTGGTATCTTTCACTAATAAACAATAATACTTAATTTGAGTAAAAAAATATCTCGTTATAGAAAGCGTTTTTTCACCACAGATTTTCTCAGATAATTTGTGTTAATCTGTGTCCATCTGTGGTGCAATTATTTATAATTTCAATTATCATCAAATAGTACAATTATTTATACCTTTGGCAGGATAATAATAAATTATGATTCTCAGAACAGAAAACCTTGTAAAAAAATACAGACACCGCACAGTTGTAAATAAAGTAACTGTTGAAGTAAAAGAAGGCGAAATTGTTGGTTTGCTTGGCCCAAACGGGGCCGGGAAAACCACAACATTTTATATGATCGTAGGTTTAATAAAGCCACTTGCCGGCAAAATATTTCTCGAAGACCTTGAGATAACCAATGAACCAATGTATAAGCGATCGCAAAAAGGAATTGGTTACCTGCCTCAGGAAGCATCTGTTTTCAGAAAACTAAGTGTAGAAGACAATATATTATCGGTACTTCAATTTACAAAATTATCCAAAGCAGAGCAACAGGAGCGGCTTGAAACATTAATTGATGAATTCGGGCTTAGCCACGTTCGTAAAAGTATGGGTATTCAGCTTTCGGGTGGCGAAAGGCGAAGAACAGAAATTGCAAGGGCGCTCGCAGTTGACCCGAAGTTTATTCTTTTAGATGAACCCTTTGCCGGTGTTGACCCGATTGCTGTTGAGGATATTCAAACAATTGTCAGCAAACTAAAAGAAAAAAATATCGGGGTACTTATTACCGACCATAATGTTCATGAAACACTTTCAATAACCGATCGTGCCTATCTGCTTTTTGAAGGTGCTATATTAAAATCAGGAACAGCACAGGAGCTTGCCGACGATGAGCATGTAAGAAAGGTTTATCTTGGGAAAAATTTTGAATTGAGAAGACAAGGTAAAAATTAGCAAATATCAATTCTCTATCTTTGCAAAAATTAAATATTAAATAAAATGATTCAAAGAATTCAAACACTATTTCTTGCCCTTGCTGTAATTGCAAATGTTTTAATGTTTTTCTATCCGGTTGTTAATATCACAGAATTTACAGAAGTTCACAGCGATGTATTGGAAACCGACTATTATGAGATGTCTGCTCTTGGTATTTCCGATCCTTCTCCCGACAGCATTCCGCAAATGGATAAAATGGCAAGTTTACCTTTATTGATTATAATATTGATTATTGTGATTTTTGTTGTTTATGCAATTTTCAGGTATAAAAACAGGCCTCACCAATTAAAACTTGTTAAACTAAGTATATTCTTAAATATAATATTAGTAGCCGGTATTTTCTTAAACTACCCTCAATTTTTTACAGATGCTAATATTATGATTGAACCTGATTTGGGGGCATATTTCCCATTAATATCTTTAGTCTTACTTGTAGTAGCAAACAGGTATATTTTAAAAGATCACAAACTGGTAAGCTCGGTTGAC
>DAOWML010000084.1 GCA_030643125.1 Bacteroidales bacterium | reverse complement strand
TGAATCAGTATGAAACCGTTTTCATTATGACTCCCGTTTTGTCTGAAGACCAGACAAAGGAAGCGGTAAAGAAATACAAAGACTTATTAGTCAAACAGGGGGCTGAAATAGTTTTCGAGGATAATTGGCGTATGCGTAAACTAGCATATCCTATCCAAAAAAAATCAACTGGTTTTTATTACCTTATTGAGTTTAAAGCAGAAGGTTCTATAATCCGTGATTATGAAGTTGCATTCAAACGCGATGAAAAAATCTTACGTTTCTTAACCGTAAAACTTGATAAGCATGCTATTGCTTACAATGAAAAGAAACGAAGGTTAGCAAAAGAAAAGCAAAAATCGGAAGCATAATTATTAACCCGCCTTCACGTCGTTACGGACAAGCAGGCATTTAAAAACAAAAAAACATGGTTCAGTCAAATTCAGATATTAAATATTTAACCCCTATCGCAGTTGACACTAAAAGGAAAAAGTACTGCCGATTCAGAAAAAGCAGGATTAAATATATTGATTATAAAGACCCAAACTTTTTAATGAAGTTTGTAAATGAACAAGGGAAGATATTACCGAGAAGAATTACCGGTACTTCTACCAAATATCAGAAAAAAGTAGCTCAGGCAGTTAAAAGGGCAAGACATATTGCTTTGATGCCTTATGTTGGAGATTTATTAAAATAAGGAGGCAGTTATGGAAATAATTTTAAAACAAGATATACAAAGCATTGGTTATGCTAACGATATCGTTAAAGTAAAAGCAGGATATGCCAGAAATTATCTTATTCCTAAAGGAATGGCAATAGCTGCAACGGAAACAAACAGAAAGGTTTTAGCAGAGAACCTGAAGCAAAAATCTTTTAAAGAGGTAAAAATAATTAAGGAAGCCGAAACACTTTCTAAAGCCCTTGATGGAATTACCGTAAAAATAGGCGCTAAAGCAGCAGAATCAGGAAAGATTTTTGGCTCTGTTAACAATATTCAAATTGCAGATGCCATTAAACAACAATTCAATTATGATATTGACAGAAAAAAAATAGTTGTTGATGGTGAACATATTAAAGAGTTAGGTACTTACTCTGCAAATGTGAATTTGTATAAAGATGTTAAAGCAATTATAAACTTTGAAGTTTTTGCAGAATAAATAGATTTATTAAATAAAATAAAAAGCCCGGATGAGAGTCCGGGCTTTTTATTTCAGGTCGATCTTGTTTGGCGGGATGTAAATGTAAGACTTCGGAACGGCGATATGTGTTCTTGAGCTTACACATAATTTTTACTTGCCTTCATTATAAAGGCTATATTCATCAGTATTAGTAACTATTTCACTCTTTGCCTTTTCTAAGGATTTATTTTGAATTACCGTTGAGCCACTTATGAGTTTAATAAGCAATATAAGTACAGTAACATATAATAATATGTAAATTGTCGGTTTAACTGATAATTTTATTGTTGCCATAATTTTTTTCATATTAATTATTCGATATTCTTACCTAATTTCAGTTGTGAAAAGTAATACCAGTAAACTGAAAAACCATAGGGGAAAACCCCTAGAAAAAAAAATAGGGGTTTTCCCCTATACGAAAATCAAAAGTCATTGGATAACAGTCATTTAATAAATGACAAAAAAGATTTGTTTTAATTTTTACAAAAAAGTGAAGAAATATTCTGGCGTAAAACTGATCAAATGAGTACTAAATTTAACAAACCTGTTAAAAGGAACTTACAAAGAAATTAGAACACAGGTACAGTCTATTATTTTGTGGTATTGTTTTATAATCCTTTTTTCTACAGGTTTAATCCACAAAATCATTTTCTACAGCCCACCGAACAAGTCCGGCAGTGTTTTTTACACCGGCTTTAGCTATTAGGTTTGCACGGTGATTCTCCACCGTTTTATCACTAATAAAGAGGCTGTCGGCTATCTCCGGGCTTGAGAACTCTTTGCAAATCAGTTTTAATACTTCAATTTCCCTGTCGGTTAATTGTGGAAATAAAGATTTTGAATCAAGTGTACTAAGTTCACGATTGATTATATTAATAGAGAGCCTTTCACAAAAGTATTTTTCGCCAGAATTTATTTTCCTGATAGCAGCAACAATTTCGTCTTTACCTGAATCTTTTAACAAATAACCAGATGCACCATTTTTCACCATCTTTTTAACAAAACGCTTTTCATCAAACTGCGAAAGAGCAACAACCTTTGTATCGGGATATTTTTTACAAACAGCCTTTGTACAGTCAAGCCCATCCATTTGCGGCATATTAATATCCATAATGATAACATCAATCTTTTTCGATTGTAAAATCTTAAGCACCTGAAGCCCGTTATTAGCTTCTGCTACAATATTTATATCAGGCACATCATCAAGGGTGGTTTTAATACCATCAATCAGAAGCTGGTGATCATCTGCTATAAGAACATCTATCATTTTGCAATTCTTATAATAAATAAAATTGTAAAAATAATGAATTTTCAGAATATCGGCAAATGAATAGCAATTATTCGATTAGATCATTTCTAACTGCCCAGCGAACTAATCCTGCTGTATTTTTTACACCGGCTTTTAACATCAGATTTGAGCGATGGCTTTCAACTGTGTGGAAGCTTATATAGAGTCTCCCGGCAATTTCGGTACTGGAAAACTCTTTACCAATAAGATCAAGAATTTCTATTTCTCTTTTAGTCAATTTCGGGAATAATGATTTCGTATCTTCCGTTTTTAGTTCCAGATTTACCAATTGAAGAGTAAGTTGATCGCAAAAATATTTTCCACCGTCATACACTTTTTTTATAGCAGTTTCTAAAATATGCTGGCTGGTATCTTTTAATAAATAACCGGATGCCCCATATTTTATCATCCTTTTCACAAAACGTTTTTCGCTATACTGCGTAAGTGCAATCACCTTAACATCGGGAAATTTTTTGCTAACCATTTTAGTACATTCAAGTCCGTCAAGTTTTGGCATGTTGATATCCATTAAAATCACATCCACTTTAGTTTGTGATTCCAAGATTTTTAAAACCTGGTATCCATCACTGGCCTCTGCAACTACTGTAATATCCTGAATGTCATAGAGGGTAGCTTTTAAACCCTCAATGAGAAGTTGGTGGTCGTCGGCAATTAAAACTTTTATCATGGCTTTTTATGTTTTAATTATTTTTCAAATATAATAATTTTATTCTATATAGTTGGAATTTTAATATAATAATTCACACCTTTTGCAGGTGATGACTCAATGTTAATTTCACCGGTTAAAAAATTTACTCTTGATCGTATTCCGCTTAAACCAATTGATTTCGATTCCATTTTTTCTTCCACATCAAATCCTTTGCCATCGTCTGAATAATTAATCTTTACAAATTCAGGGAGAATATTCATATTAAATGAAATATTTTTGGCTTCAGCATGTTTCAGGGTGTTATTAACCATTTCCTGTATTATCCGATATAGCATTATTTCTGTATTTTCGGGCATACGTTTTGTGTCACCCGTAATATTACATATTGTATTTAATTCTTCGGTTTCACCTAGCTGTTCCAATAAATCTTCAACAGCTTCATACAGTCCAAACCTGGTTAATAATCCCGGCATCATATTATGAGATATTCTTCTCACATCACCGGCTGCCTGATCAAGCAATTTAGTTGCCTTGTCAATAAGTGGTCTATTTTCAGGGCTTTTGTCTTTTATAGCAGAAAACGATATTTTAGTTGCAGAGAGCAAAACGCCCAATCCGTCGTGCAGGTCTTTTGCAATTCTTTTACGTTCTTCATCCTGACCTTCTACAATAGATTTGGCAGCAAGCAATTTCTTTTCTTCTTCTAATTGACGAATTTTCTGTTCAGCAATAATTTTATCCTTCCTGGCTTTAAAGCGATAAAAAATTAATAAAAACAAAACTATTACTATTGATGCCAGCCCAGTGAACAAGTAAATATTTCGTTGGTTGGTACGTTTTCTCAAATCAAGGCTTTTAACAAGGTTTTCATTCTCCAATTCTAATATCCGCGCCTGATCCTTTTTCTTTTCGTATTTTAGTTCTAAGTCTGTAATAGTTTTTGCCTTTTCAAGCTGAAAAACAGAATCGTTAATTTCAAGATATTTTGTTTGGTATTCAAATGCTTTTTTATAATTACCTAAATCTTTGTAAATATTTAAAACATTTGAATAAACATTCAATAAAGAATATGGACTAACCTGGGAAGCAATCTCCTGGCAAGTATCGTAAATTTTCAGGGAAGTATTTAGCTGGCCTTTTTTTGAATACAAATTAGCAAGATTTATCAAAGTCTTCAAATACCCCCTTTTAAAGCCCATTTGTTTAAATGTATTTTTAGCTTTGCTCAGATAAATGTATGCTGAGTCATACATGCCCCAATAATAAAAAATATTGCTAATATCAATATTGCAATGTGCAATACCAGATATGTTTTTAATACTATCGTAAAATGTTTGGCATATCCGGTAATAATATAAGGCCGAATCATATTTCCCAAATTTTGAATATACTATACCAATTTTGTTAAATGAAAGGCCTATATTTCTCAAATCACCCTGTTCTTCAAAAAGTAGTAACCCATTTTTATATTTCTCTTTAGCTTTACTATAATCATGAAGATTCTTGTAAATGTCCCCGATGTTGAGCAATGCAATTCCAATTTTTTGATTGTTCTCCAACTCTTCATACATCCTCATGCTTTTGTAATAGTATATTATTGCAGTATCGTAATTCAACTTATTACTATAGATAATAGCAATGAAAATGTAGGTATTTGCTATTTCATATTTATCATCAACCTGTTGACTTAATGCAAGACTTTTATAATGACAATCCAATGCTGACGAATAATAACCTTTTCTTCTTAACAGACTTCCATATACATTATAATTTCTAATCAGTTGTTTTTTACTACCGAGCATTTCACCAACCTCAATTGACTTTTTAATATAATACAAAGCTGAGTCAGGTTCACCAATATTTTTGTAAATAATTCCTAATTCTGAGTAGGCAATTAGCTTTCCTTTGTCAAAATCCAATTCATCAGATAATTTTAAATATGATTTGCAATGAACCAGTGCCTGATTATAATCTGTATAATAATATGATTTGCTTAATTGAATAAGAAGATTCACTTTATTTGTATCGTCTTCTGCAATATTAACAAGTTTTACCAAACTGTCGTTGGTAGCACTTTCGGCATTAAGATGTACTTGTTGAGCTAATGAAATAATAATAGATAAAGCAATCCTAATTCCCCAAATCCATTTTGTTAATTTGAAGTTCATATTATTGTTATTATATAAAAAATTATTTAATACTAAAGCATAATCCTAATATGGCTCGGCATTGTTGACTGAATCTTCAGATTGTCCTCCTCCGGCAATATATGTTTCAACTGTATGAGGTTCTCCATCCCAATTAAATTCCTCTTCAAAAGAAGCATAATATTCTTTAAGTATAGCTGCGTCATCTTCAATTTTATATCTCAGGTAAGTTATACTTGTACCCACTGCAGGATCATCAGCTGGGTCTTTAGTTAATTTCTTACCTGCTTCAACTCTCACAACTACATGAATTTTCATAGTCATAGGTGCACTATGAACTCTTTTATACAAATCTACTCTTGGTTTATAAAATTCCATAATATTAATTTTTATTTTGGTTAAACAATAAAATGAATTTTAAAAATAAGTGCTCTAAGGTAATAAAAATATTAATCCATTTCAATTTATTCAGGATTTTTTTCATTCATATAATTTTTATATCTATATAGGTATTTGCATAAAATAGCTAACACCAGCGCCTGGCTTAGATTCAGTGCTCAATTCGCCTTCCAAAAATTTCACTCTCGATTTTATACTTGTCAACCCAATTGATTTGGATTCAATCTTTTCTTCCACATCAAATCCTTTTCCATCATCAGAATACTGAATATTCAATTTATCCGGCAGAATATTTATATTCAATGAAATATTTTTGGCTTTAGCATGTTTCAGGGTGTTATTAACCATTTCCTGTATTACACGATACAACATGATTTCAGTATTTTCAAGTAGCCTTTTTGTATCTCCTTTAATTTCGCATATTGCGTGCAATCCTTCAGTTGCATCCAGTTCATCTATCAGGTCTTCAACGGCTTCATACAGTCCAAACCTGGTTAATAATCCGGGCATCATATTATGAGATATTCTTCTCACATCACCTGCTGCCTGTTCCAGCAATTTCGTTGCTCTGTCAATGAGTGGTTTGTTTTCAGGACTTTTATCTTTTATTGTTGTAAATTGCATTTTGGCTGTAGAGAGCAAGACACCCAATCCATCGTGCAGTTCTTTGGCTATTCGTTTGCGCTCTTCTTCCTGACCCTCAACAATGGATTTTGCGGCAAGTAATTTTTTTTCTTCTTCTAACTGACGAATTTTTTGTTTTGAGATAATCTCATCCTTCCTGGCTTTATGGCGGTAAAAAATTAATAAAAATAAAACTATCACTATTGATCCCAGCCCTGTGAACAAATAAATATTTCGTTGATTTGTACGTTTTTTTAAATCAAGGCTTTTCCCAAGATTTTCATTCTCCAAAACTAATATTGTGGCCTGGTCTTTTTCTTTTTCATATTTTAATGTAAGATCGGTAATTGTTCTTGTTTTTTCAATATTGAAAATGGAATCTGTAAACTTGTTATATATAATGTAATAATCGAAAGCATTTTTATAATCATGCTTTAATTTATAGGTACTAAATATGTTGTTGTAGATTTCGCGCATCCGGTAAACAGAATTTATATTTTTTGCCAAAACGAGACATGAATCATAAATTTTGAGAGCTTTATCATAATTCTTAAAGCGTCCGTAAATCAAAGCTTCGTTTTTATAAGCCGCAATAAACCCATCCTTATTGCCGATTTCCTCATAAATATTTTTTGCTTTTTTATAATATGATAATGCATTTGAATACTCCTTTTTATCTACATATATATTTCCGATATTATTATATATATTTGGAATACTGCGTAAATAATTGATTTCATTATAAATATTTAGTGCTTTATTATAATAAACAAGTGCTGTATCGTAATCATTTTCATCATCGGATAGATTTCCTAAGTTATTATATGCAAATCCGATAAGCTTCAATTGATTGTTTTTTTTATTTATAGAAATACTTTTTAACAAATAGGATTTGGCTTTATTTAATTCTTTTATTCTATGGTATGCAACCCCAATGTTCATAAATGCTTTTCCCAATCCCTTGTAATATTCTATTTGCTCGGATAGTTTTATACTTTTAAGGAAATAATAAATTGCTGAATCGTATATAGCCTGCTCTAAATAAATTGCCCCGATACTATTAAAAGAATTAGCCATTCCTAAAGAGTCGTTTAATTCTATATAAATATCAAGACTTTTCAAATAATAAATTCTCGCAGCTTTCGGGCTAATAGTTCGGGAGATTAATCTCCCTTGTAATGAAATATTATCAGCCATTCTTTTTAAGTCGTTAATGGAATCACTAAGATAAATAGCTTTGTCATTAAATAAAATTGCTGAATCATATTCACCTGTTAGTTTATATATTGTAGATTTAATATAAAGTGCATCAATTATTCCAGGCGCATATTTTAGTCTATTTGATAAGTTGAGTGCAGAGTTAACATATTTATTTGCGTCCAGAGGATCAGTATTAATAATTTCGCTTGATAGCAAAATTAATGTTTTAACTTTTGCGGTATCATTATTTTGGGTTAATAAAATATTTTTTAGACTATCGGTATCAAGGATAGTTTGACCAATAATCTCATTGTTTATAATTATCACAAATAATAAAACAAGCAGATACAGTAATTTCTTTATAAAACTCATGGTTTTTATTAATTATAAAACGGAAAAATACAACTTATGAATATCAATACAAATTCACTAAAATTTCATTAATAAAATAACAGTACCAAAAGGTGAATATTTTTACACCTCTAACCCAAAATACTAAAAAGCAATTATTAAAATAGCCAATAATAACTAATCTGCTATATCACTAACTTTTGAAGTGGTAGTACC
>DAOWML010000313.1 GCA_030643125.1 Bacteroidales bacterium | reverse complement strand
AATTATGCTACTGACATCGATATGTTATCGGTACTTTTTTCATTATCTTACACTTCAAGATTTTTTTGTAACTTCATAGTCGAATTAAAATTAATTGTCATGCGAAGTTTATTATTTTGTATTATAACCGTTCTTTTAATACCGGCATATTCAATAGCACAGTATAATTATTCCACATCAAATAAAAAAGCCATAAAAGCTTATGAGGAAGCTTTGCAATCGTTTAACAGGATGGATTATACCACTGCAGTTGTTTTAATGCAAAAATCAATTAAGGCTGATGATAAATTTATTGAGGCTCACATAGTATTGGCAGAAATTTATATCGAAAAGAACGAAAGAAGCAATGCAATTGAATCATATAAGAACACAATCGAAATCAATTCGGACTTTTTCCCGGGCTTATATTCTTCTTTAGCTCAACTGGAAATGATGGAGAATGAATTTGAATCTGCAAAGTTGCATTTCGAGAAATATCTTAGCTATAATAATCTAAAACCAATATCTATTTCGCAGGCTAAACGCAAACTGGAATCCTGCAATTTTGCTATTGAAGCTATAAAAAATCCGGTTCCATTCAATCCTGTAAATTTAGGCGATAATATTAATACGGAGTACGATGAATATTGGCCAACATTAACCGCCGATGAGCAAATCTTAATTATTACACGATTAATACCCAAAGATTTAATTACGGATTCAAGCCCGGCAAAAGAATATACGGAAGACAAAGAACCCGTACCAGCAAAACAACATAGCTTACCAGGATTAAGCAATGTACAGGAGGATTTTTATATCAGTATAAAAGAAAATGATTTTTGGAACAAAGCTGTTAATGCGGGAGAACCATTAAATACAAAAGGTAACGAAGGTGCTCAAACCATTTCAGTGGATGGACGAATAATGTATTTTACCGCATGTAATCGATCCGACGGAAAAGGACGTTGTGATATATATTCAAGCGCTAAGAAAAATGGAGAATGGACCGAAGCTGTTAATCTGGGGTCGCCAATTAATTCGGGATATTGGGAAGCACAGCCATCTATTTCGCCCGATGGAAAAACCTTATATTTTGTAAGTAATCGCAAAGGTGGCCATGGGCAAAAAGATATATGGATTAGTAATCTTATGGAAGATGGAAGATGGTCGAAACCAATTAATGCAGGGAAGAATGTTAATAGCTCCGGGCAGGAACAATCACCATTTATACATCCTGATAATAAAACACTCTACTTTGCATCAGATGGAAGAATTGGTATGGGGGGATTTGATTTGTATAAGGTAAGCCGAAACGATGACGGAACATGGAGTGAACCAAAGAATCTTGGATATCCTATAAATACAACTTTCGATGAAATTGGATTAATAGTAAATGCTAAAGGTGACAGAGCATTTTTCTCATCTGACAGGTTAAGTGAAAAAGGACGCGATATTTTTGAATTTGAATTATACAAAGAGGCCAGGCCAAATCCTGTGTCTTACATTAAGGGAAAAGTATTTGATTCAAAAAACCAAAAAAAGTTAAAAGCAAAATTTGAATTAATTAGTTTAGAATCGAACGAAATAATAATGCAAGCTGAATCTGACCCGAATACCGGAGAGTTTTTAGTATGTATTCCAACCGATAATGACTATGCACTTAACGTTTCGAAGGAAGGATATTTATTCTATTCTGATAATTTTGAATTAAAAGGTGTGCATGAGATATTAAATCCATATTTGAAAAATGTGGCTTTAAATCCAATAAAACCCGGCGAAAAAATTATTTTAAAAAATATTTTTTATACAACAGATTCGTACGAACTTATTGATAAATCTGTAGCAGAACTGACAAAATTATTAGAGTTTATGAATAATAACCCGGGGCTGAAAATCGAAATATCAGGACATACCGATAATGTTGGTACAACAGAGTATAATATAGAATTATCGAATAACAGGGCAAAATCAGTATATAAATATTTAATTGCAAAGGGCATTAATCAGAAAAGACTAACATATAAAGGATATGGTGAGACTCAACCTGTAAGTACAAACGAAACGGAATCAGGGAAAGCAGAAAACAGGAGAACAGAGATAAAAATATTATCGTCAAATTGATACAAGATGATATAATTTTATTAAATTTATATTTACATAAATCCACAAAAGAAATTGTTAATGGAAACCTTAAAAATTCTAGCGAACGACTCCTGCCCTGCTGTTAATTTTGACACTAAACATGAAAAGTTTGAAATTCGTGGAAATTCGATGCCCGAAAATGCAAGAAGCTTTTATGAACCTGTAGTTAATTGGATTGATAAATACGCTGAATCTCCCAACCCTACTACAGAAATTGTATTTCAGATGAATATTATAAATACTTCTTCATCAAAATTATTTATTGATATTTTTAAAAATATTAACAAAATTGTTGACTCTGGCAAGTCTGATGTTAATATTATTTGGTATTATAATTATGGAGATGATGATATTCAGGAGATTGGGGTTGAATTCAAGGGGTTTTTAAAAGCTCCGTTTGAGCTAGTTCCTGTACATGAATAAGCCATAATAATGTAGTTTCTTTATTTCAAATTAATTTAATAATTTATTCATTGTATTCATTAGATTATTTATTAACTTAGTTATAGCATATTAAAACTTATAACTGTAATCTTATGAATACTTTCTACATAAAACAAACAGAAGATACACCATTAATTCATTTTGATCCTGAAACAGGTAGATTTGAAATTAAAGGAAATTCCATACCAGAAAACATATATTTGTTTTATGATCCGGTATTAATCTGGTTGGATAAATACATAGAAAACCCAAATAAAAAAACCGAGTTTATTTTTCAAATGAAAATGATTAGCTCATCATCATCAAAAGTATTTTTTGATATATTCAACAAAATTGATGCTTTAAATGAGAATACTAATTCTGAAGTTAAAGTTACCTGGCTATACAGCATTTATGATGATGAAATTAGGGAAATTGGCATTGATTACAGAGATTCTATGAATGTCTCCTTCGAAATTGTATTAGATGATTCAGAATAAAAGATTAAGCAAAATATTCTGGTATTTTTAATCTTCAATAAGTTTTTTGATTCTATCAATTTGCATTTGCTT
>DAOWML010000258.1 GCA_030643125.1 Bacteroidales bacterium | reverse complement strand
TTCGACCAGGAAACAGCTGCTTCATTACGCGATAATATTTTTTCAAGAGGTAATACTGAACCGGCAATGGATCTTTATAAAAAATATCGTGGTTCAGAACCAAAACTAGATGCTTTCTTAGAAAGAAACGGATTGAAATAATAAAATATAATCAACCGCGAAGTCGCCAAGACGCTAAGTATATTGAACTGCTGGTTTCATGCTTTGCGTCTTTGTGTCTTTGCGGTTTAATATTTTTTCACTTTTTAAACATCCTGAATTTATTATTCAACTACTCAATAATCCATTTCAATAATTTCATCTTAAACTTATTGTAGGGAGTATATTTTAAAAATGGTTCGAACCATAATCCTTTAAACAGAATGCTTTTTTTGTGACTAAAAGTATCGAAGCCGGCTTTTCCGTGATAATTCCCTGTCCCACTAAATCCTTTACCACCAAATGGAAGTTTTGAATTAGATAAATGCAAAATAGTATCGTTCACAGTACCACCTCCAAAGGAAATTTCCTTAATTAATCTTTGTTTGATTTTATTTTTATTGCTAAACACATATAATGCCAGTGGATTTGGCCTTGATTTTACTTTTGTTATAATATCATCTAAATTATCAAATTCTATAACCGGAAGAATAGGACCAAAAATTTCATCCTCCATTACTTTATCGTCAAAAGAAATATTGTCAAGTATGGTTGGACTAATATATAATTGTTCCTCATCAGTTTCCCCCCCGTAATAAATTTTATCACGATGAATTAATTTATTTAGCCTATCGAAATGTCGTTTATTAATTATCCGAACATAAGTTTCTTTTCCTTTGGGTTCATTGCCATGAATAATTTCAACTTGCTTTTTAAGTTCTTGTAAAAGTTTTTCTTTAATATCTTTGTGAACCAACACGTAATCAGGTGCAACACATGTCTGTCCTGCATTTAAAAATTTCCCCCAGGCAATTCTTTTGGCGGTCATTTTTAAACTGGCATCCGGCAAAACAAATACAGGGCTTTTACCTCCCAGTTCTAAAGTAACAGGAGTAAGATGATTTGCTGCAGCCTGCATTACAATTCGCCCTACCGCAGTACTTCCGGTAAAGAAAATTTTATCAAATCTTTGCTCTAGCAATTCGGTTGTCTCTTTAACACTTCCCTCTTTTACATATAATAATCCCGAATCAAAGTTTTCATTAATCAATTTGCACATAACCGCTGAAGTATGCTCTGATAATTCGCTTGGTTTTATTATTACCGTATTCCCTGCAGCAATAGCAGTAATTGCAGGTATAAGTGAAAGCTGATAAGGATAATTCCAGGCTCCAATAACTAATGAATTACCTAATGGCTCAAAAAATATTCTGCTTTTACCGGGAAAATTTGCCATGTTAGTCCATACATATTTTGGCCGTGACCATTTTCGAACTTTTTTAATTGCCAGATTTATTTCGTGATAAACTAAAGAAAGCTCTGTTAAATATGTTTCGTATTTTGATTTTTTAAAATCCTTATCAATTGCATCATAAAGCAATGATTCATTATCTTTCAGGATTTTACGAAACTTTTTAAGTTGTTCAATCCTAAATTTTACAGACTTTGTTTTATTTGAAAAAAAATAGTCTCGTTGCAAATTAATTATTTCTAATGTGGTCATAGTAATTTATTTTTAATGTCCTTTAAATTCGTTCATGCTTTTATAAACCCCAAAGCCTTTACCTACAACAAAATCAAACCAACGTACAGGCAAAATTCCTTTAACAAACGGAAGAACGTAAACCAACCACGGCATACGAATAATCAGTTTGTTTTTTCTTATTGCCTTAATAATTTTATTAGCTGCCGTTTCAGGTTTTACAATAGGAATTATTCGCGATTTTACACCATCGAACATTCCTGTGCTAATATAATAAGGAGTAACAGTTGTTACTTTTATTTTTTTACTAATAAGTTCTAACTCCAAACGTAAAGAATCGGACCAGCCAATAGCAGCCCATTTACTGGCACTATAAACCGACATTTTCGGATTTGAAGTCATTCCTGCAGCCGATGCTATATTTACAATATGTCCTTCTCCTTTTTCAATCATATCATTTAAGAACTCTAAAGTGATATGCATTAAAGCTGATATATTTATATTCATTGAAAAATCAATGTCATCGTGCGAATGCTCATGGAAATATTTTCCCACAACAACTCCCGCGTTATTGATTAAAATATCAACTTTGCCAACTTCATCTTTTACTTTTTGAGCTGTTTGTTTCACTATCTCAAGCTTGGCTACATCAACAATATACGAATAAACCTCAAAGCCTGACTCTTTAAGCTGTTTCGTTGTCATGTCAAGATTTTCTTTATTAATATCCCAGAGAATCATTTTCGATGCTCCAAGATGTAAAATCTTTTCTGCCATTATTTTCCCAATACCTGCAGCACCACCAGTAATCAGAACTATTTTGTCTTTAAATTTTGTCATTTTGTTTAGGGTGTTAATTATATGTTTAAAAGATAGATTTAATTAAAAGCAACTTTTTTAAGGATATAAACATCTTATAAATATAATTTAAAAATTACAAAAAAATGAAACCTGAAAAATTCATAGGAATAATGCTTATTACATTGCTTCTAAGTTGTGAAATGGAGGAACAGGTCGAACAAAAAATCGGAGAAGTTTCTTTCGAAACTAATCAGGATATAATGAATAGTTCTTTTGATATTGATATTTACGTTGATCAAAAAAAGCTTGGGTCTTTAAATAATAATAAGGATTTTCCTGAAACAGAAATCATTCCAAAGGTTAAACTGGAGAAAAAACTTGAAGCAGGTGTACATACTTATGAGGTTAAAGTTTATTCGTATAACGGAGAACCCAGCAAATCAATCAAGGGAAAATTCATAGTAAAAGAAAACAGGAAAAGTGAAGTCTTTATTGATTTCAAAGATTATAACAGCTGGATTTAGGTTCGGCTTTTTTATTTTAATTTAGACCTTAAGGTTTCAAAAACCTCAAGGTCTTATATATATACATGGAATCTTATACTTCGATTATTCTTGTACCATCAACAATATTAATATTATAAAATTCGGCTTCGATATTGAATTTTTCTTTATATGCTTTAGAAATTAACTGAATAAAATCCTTTTTAAAATCTTTTTTAATAAGATTAATTGTACAACCTCCAAATCCTCCACCCATCATTCTTGAGCCTGGTATTTCATTGTATTGTTTTGTAAAATCGACAAGAAAATCGAGTTCGTTACAGCTAACTTTATATTTATTTTTTAAGCCCTCGTGAGTTTCATACATTAATCTCCCTACACGGCTTAAGTTTTTATTGTTTAGTTGCTTACATGCTTTATTTAGTCTTAAATTTTCTTCTATTACATAAGAACATTTCTCGTATGTACTTACAGGAAAATCTGCTTTATAGTTTTCTAATTCTTCCAATGAAACATCACGTAATTTGGTAATATTCTTTAAATAACTACTTAATATTTTCACTCCTTTTTCGCATTCCAGCCTTCTGTCGTTATATTCCGAATCTACTAAATTATGTTTAACATTACTATTGCAGAGTAATAATTGATAGTTATCAGTTTTAAAAGGGAAATATTCGAATTCCAGAGTTCGGCAATCTAGTTTTACAAAATGATTTTTTTTGCCCATTATTGCCGCAAACTGATCCATGATGCCACAATTTACACCTACAAAATTATTTTCGGCATCTTGAGATATTCTTATTAGTTCAAGTAAATTGAATCCCAGATTAAATAATTTATTTAAAGCAAAAGCCAATCCTGTTTCTAAAGCTGCTGAAGATGATAATCCTGCGCCAATTGGAATATTTCCGCCAAAAACAAGATTAAAACCACTTAACTTTCTCCCCCTATTACCAATTTCATTAATAATACCAATTAAATAGTTTGCCCAATGTTTTTCAGATTTATGTTGCTGATCTACCGGAAACGTAAC